>CAYJDL010000066.1:5224-6365 GCA_964368885.1 uncultured Desulfovibrionaceae bacterium
CGGATTACTACACCAACGGCATGAAAGAGGACATCCTTTTAAAAAAACAATGGTTCGGATACCAGGCCCATCGTGTACGGAATATTTTTGAATGTTAAATACTGTGCCTTTTTTCTTTTTATCTTCAAAGCTACTCATACTATTTTAATCCACCTTTGGGCTGTTTGAATAAAAGGGTTCGATATCATAGACACCGAACCCTAAATAATAACATTAATCTATTTTATAACCAAATTACATGGCAGCATGCTCAGTACGAGCAATAAGGTCATTTTGTAAATCTGGTGATAAATCGCAAAAATATGCACTATAACCGGCAATACGGACAATAAGATTGCGATATTTTTGCGGATCCTTTTGTGCGGCAATAAGGGTGTCACGGTTAATGACGTTAAATTGCACATGCCAAAGCTTTAAATCGCAGAATGTGCGGATGAAGGATACTAGTTTTTCAGTTCCATCTTCACCTTCAACGCTCTTAGGTGTGAACTTAATATTGTAGTTAGAGAGCAAGATAGCGGTAGGACCGTTTACATCAGCACCATGAGAAGCAGAAGAACCATCGGATAAAGAGAACCATGCAGCACGACCATTTGGCGTTGCAGAAACAACCTTACCAAAAGGTACGTGAGATGTAAAGGGAACATAACGCACGTCATTATTCATACCAAGTTCTTTACTGTATTTTCCGCCAAACTCAACGCTAATGCGATCAAGCTCACGTCCGATATCATCTGCAAATCTATCGTTATTTCCATAGCAAGGAGCAGATTGTAACATGGCTTTAATGTCATCGTAGCCTTCAAAATCAGCCTCAAGAGCGGTAATAACTTGATCCATGGTCAATTTCTTTTCATCGTAAACTAATTTCTTAATTGCGGATAAAGAGTCAATAACGGTACCAAAGCCCATAAACTCAAAGTAGCCAAAGTTTACGCCTTCAGGCACATGTGGTTGATGCAAGTCAATGCAATGCTTCATGCAAAGGTCATGCATGGCTGAACCCATAGGCTGAGCAAAGTGCTTTGCACGCAAATTGTTGATAATATACTGCTGTGTAAAGGCAGTCTTTAAGAAAAGCATATGTTGCTTGGTGTAGGCTTCAAAAAATTCTTCCCATGTAGCAAAGTTGCGTGGGTCT
>CAYJDL010000066.1:6375-10943 GCA_964368885.1 uncultured Desulfovibrionaceae bacterium
CACCACCGGAAGTGTAAGTATCACGGTTTGGCATGCGGCATTCAGTGCAACCAGAAACGGCATAATCAAGAGCTTCTTCAAAGGTGCAACCTTTGGATACATATAGAGGAATAACTTCTTCGTCATTGATAAGTTTAGGGAAACCAGAACCATCTTTAATGGTTTCAGCAACGTCCCAAAGATATGCTTCAGGAGAACGAGAGTGAATACGTGCGGCAAGGTCAGGATAATGCAAGGGGAATTCACGCTTAGATTTTAAGATAAGATGCGTTAAATCGTTAGTTGCATCACGTCCGTCTGGAGTTTGTCCACCAACTGTTACAGCTTCCCAGTGAGCATAACCTTCGTTAAATGCGCCTCCTGTTGGAGAGATGAACATATCAATAAATTCAGCCATACCAACCCACATGCATTCCATAAGCTCAATGGCACGCTCTTCGGTAAGATTTCCAGCTTCCATATCTGCTTGATAATAAGGATGGAAATATTGGTCCATACGACCGTTAGAAACAGTAGTACCTGTTTTTTGCTCAATACGAGAAAACATTTGAGTAAACCACTGACTTTGAACAGCTTCATAGAAATTACGAGCAGGGTTACCAGGCACATGCTCAGCATTTTCAGCCATAAGCAAAAGCTCAGCTTTACGCACAGGATCTTTTTCTTGAGCGGCAACTTCACGAGCAAGCACTGCATGACGCTTAGCCCAAAGCACTACTGCATCGCACACAATAACAATAGCTTCGAGGAATGGTTTTTTCTCAACACTATCAATAGGACTATTAGGATCAAGAGCAGCCATTTTATCAAGGGCTTCTTGTTTAATTCCATTAAATCCACGCTTTAAGATTTTTTCATAATCATGAACCCATTGAATGGAAGAACGGAAGGAAGAAGTTTCGTTTACAATAAAGCGAGAAATTAAACCTTCTGGATCATCATAAGTTAGCTTATGAACTTCAGGAGGAAGTGCAGCATTTAAAGCTTCATGATAGGTCTTACCCTTCCAATAAGGTGCAATTTCATTAATAACACGCTCTGCATCTTCAGGAGTAATAGTAGCAGGGGAGGTTTTACGAGATGGCAAATCACGAACAGCAATATCAAGGAAGTCACCATCAAGCTCTGGATACAAAATACCATAGCGACCATCGCATCCACCACGACCAAGTAAAAGCTGATGGTCTTGCACATAAACGGTTATATTTTGTGCAATGTGCATCATGGCTTTTGCCCAACGTAAAGAAAGATGTTGACCTTCAGTTTGTTTCATAGATTCGGTAAAATACAAAGCACGTTCAATATCAATACGAGGTTTTTGATTTTCAAAACGCTCAAGCATTGTAAATACACGCTTATGACTTTTACGATAACGATCTTCTTTTCCAGCAATACGGTCATGAAGGCGTTGCTCTTGGGGGGATACACAATCGCAAGTATATAAAGTCATCTCATTCTCCTAAACATAAAGTTATACTGTTTTTTAGGACTTTTACGTCCTTAAGTAATTTTGAAAAAGTTATTTTGAAACATTAAGCTCGGGCAGCAAATTTAGACTTGCCCTTGAATTCCTACTAGCATGCTTCGTGCCACAACACACAATAGTCAACAATGACGCATAATAAAGTCAATTTTATGCTTTAAAAAATATAATAATGGTGATTTATATTTTTTCATGTTGCAAAAAAGCATCTAACAATAATCAATATTAATAATATAGATTTTCAACGTTGCAAATTTGCAATATTGAACAATGAAAAATTACGCATACACAATGCAAAAGTGCATCGCATCGATAATTTTTTCAATAACTACAATCTTTGACATAATTTTCACAATATATAGTTTTAGGCAAAACAGAAATTTTACAAATGATGCAGTTATGCATCATTATAGCGATATAAATAATAACATAAGAAATAGACTTTAAAAAAAATCTATCATTTCAATAAGTAAAAAATATTTTTTTTATTTTATGACTTGGTATATATTGTGCATTTAAAAAAAGTATATTTGAGAAATAATTCTCATGACAGCATTTGTTCTTGGTTTTAGGTTGTATTGTTAAATTTTTAGTTGGAGTTAGGACTATGAATCTTCGTTTGCTTGGAAAGATTTTTTTTATGGCAGTCTTTGCGTTTTGTGTAAGCTTTACAGACGCAATGGCACAAAGGCAAATTAAATTGCGTATAGGGCATCCCATGGCACCTGGCAATAATGTTACCGTAGGTTATGAAAAGTTTAAAGAGATTCTTGAGAAAAAGAGTAACGGAGAACTATTCGTCCGAATATTTGGTAATTCAATATTAGGCAGTGACCGTGAAACAACAGAACTTGCTCAAGTCGGTGCATTAGAAATGACCTCAAGCTCCACTCCAAACCTCGCCAGTTTCACCAAAGCCTATACAGTTTTTGACCTTCCCTTCATCACTTCACCTGACAATCAAGAAAAACTTTACAAAGCCTTAGATGATGGCGACCTCGGTAAGTACTTACGCCAAGTAGCCAACGATATTGGTCTTGAAACCATTATGTTTGCTGAATATGGTTATCGTAACTTTGTTTCTGCCAAAAAGCCAATTACTTCTGCTGCTGACCTAAAAGGTATGAAGGTTCGTACTACCAGTTCACCTGTTGAAGTAGCAGTTGCTACAGCTCTTGGAATGAATCCGGCACCAGTAGCTTGGGGTGAAACTTATACAGCTTTACAACAAGGCACTGTTGACGGTGAAGGCAACACCTTCTCTTTGCTCAATGATGCTAAACACACTGAAGTATTAAAACATGCCATGGACTCTGCTCATAATTATAGTATGCACGTTTTACTTATGAATAAAGAAAAATGGGATAAATTAAGCCCTGAACATAAAAAAATGATTCGTGAAGCTGCTGCAGAAGCTACAGCTTGGCAACGTAAGGAAAGCGTTGTGCTTGAAAAGAAGGCTTGGGATGCCTTTAAAGAGCGTGGCATTGTTATCACCCTTTTAAGTGATGAAGAGAAAGCTAAACTTAAAGAACTGACCAAGCCAATTTTTGAAGAATTTTCAAAAATAGTACCGGCAGAACTTATCAAACTTGTACAAGATACCCAAAAATAAACCATGATGGACCATTTTAAACTTTAAGACTTTTTTGAGGAGCTTACATGTCTGATACCCTGTCTGCGCACTTGCACAAAAATCAAAAAGGCGTACTTGCTTGGCTAGATGAAAATTTTGAGAAAATATTCTTAGTCATCGGTCTTTTAGCAATTATATTTTTTATAGCATTTCAAACCTTTTATCGTTATGTTATCACAGCTTTTTCCGACTCCGCCGGAGCGGCAGTTTGGACAGAAGAGCTATCCCGCTTTATTTTTATTTGGATTTCTTACTTGGCTTTGCCCATTGCCATTAAAGCTCGTTCTTCCATTCGGGTCGATATTCTTTACGATAAATTAAATGAACGCTGGAAACAAATATCTTGGATTATAGTAGATATTAGCTTTTTAACCCTAACATTAACAATAATGTGGGCTGGCTTTGGCTACATTGAGCATCTTTTAAAATTTCCACAGCGCACTCCGGCTATGGATTTGCTGTATTTAGTACCTTACAGCATTATTCCCATAGGCTTTACTCTTAAGACCATACGTTTATTGCAAATGTTAAGTAAGCAAATTAAGATTTGCGGATTAAAAGACAGTCTTATCGGTCTAGCAATAGTTATTGTTGCTGCTACCCCTTTATTTATTTTTGATTATATCAATCCAATCTTGGTTCTTTTTGGATATTTCATTCTTGCTTGTGCCATTGGTGTTCCCATTGCCATATCCTTAGGTCTTGCAACACTTGCTACTTTAATGTGTTCTGATATGCCATTATTGTACATGGCAATGACTGCATTTAACGCTATTAACTCCTTCCCCATTATGGCAATACCATTTTTTATTGCCGCAGGTGTATTTATGGGAGCTGGTGGATTATCTGAAAGATTATTAGCCTTAGCCGATGAAATGTTAGGTGGTTTGCATGGCGGTATGGCTCTTGCTACCGTTGCAACTTGTATGTTTTTTGGTGCTATTTCCGGTTCCGGTCCGGCAACTGTAGCTGCTATTGGTGCGCTTACTATTCCGGCCATGGTAGACCGTGGGTATGATAAGGTGTTTGCCGCAACTCTTGTAGCGGCAGCCGGCGCAATTGGGGTTATGATTCCTCCAAGTAACCCCTTTGTTGTTTACGGTGTCTCGGCTCAAGTTTCCATTGGCGATTTGTTTATTGGTGGCGTTATCCCCGGCGTGCTTACAGGTGGCGTGCTTATGGCATATGCATATTTTTACTCAAAAGCCCGTAACTGGCGTGGTGAAGATCGTAAGCGTACTGCCGCAACAATGGGTAAGGCCGCATGGAATGCCAAGTGGGCCATTATGGTTCCTGTAATTGTACTTGGTGGTATTTATGGTGGTATAATGACACCAACAGAAGCCGCCGCCGTTGCAGCTCTTTATGGTCTTTTTGTAGGTATATTTGTTTACAAAGAGATTAATTTCAAAAAGATGTTAGAATGCTGTATTGAGGCTTGCTCAACAT
>CAYJDL010000066.1:10953-11414 GCA_964368885.1 uncultured Desulfovibrionaceae bacterium
CCGTTATTATTGTGCTTATGGCTATGGCTACTATGTTTGGTTATATTATGACCTTGGAAGATGTGCCAAGTACTATTGCCAATACCATTTTAGGCTTAACAGAAAATAAATTCCTTATCCTCTTACTTATCAACGTTCTTTTAATCATTGTCGGAACTTTCATGGAAGCATTAGCGGCCATTGTTATTCTTACACCAATACTGCTTCCTGTAGTTGTAGGTGTAGGCGTATCACCTTTGCACTTTGGTATCATCATGGTTGTAAACTTAGCCATTGGCTTTGTGACTCCTCCTGTTGGTGTAAACCTCTTTGTGGCTTCCGGTGTGGCAAAGGCAAAATTAGCCCATTTATCACGAGCCGCCTTACCTATGATTGGCTTAATGTTATTAGTTTTAATGCTAATAACTTATATACCAGAAATATCGCTCTTTCTTATAGGTGATTAATACTAAAAATAACCC
>CAYJDL010000067.1:0-11281 GCA_964368885.1 uncultured Desulfovibrionaceae bacterium
CTTTAGTCGAATTGAGCCACTTAATATGTCAGTTGAATTACCGCATGAAGCTTATCAGGGTGAGGGTAGGGTGGCACACATGGAATTTCCGTGGTTCCATTTTTTTACAATATATTTTCCCAATGGTGGAGCTCAAGAGCTTGATGAATTTGGTAAACCTACAGGTAAATTTAAGCGTGTTCCTTATAAAATGGGCTTTTTTGATGCTTTTTTACAACATGCGCAAGAGCTGCGTAAAACAAAACCCATAGTCGTTTGCGGCGATTTTAATATAGCGCATATGGCGCATGATTTGGCAAGACCTAAGCAAAACCTAAAAAATACAGGGTATTTACCTGAAGAAAGAGCATGGCTTGATAGTTTTGTCTCGGCTGGATATATTGATACATTTAGGGAACATAATGGAATAACTGCCGGTGATTATACATGGTGGTCGTATAAAAGTGGTGCAAGACCAAAAAATATTGGGTGGCGCATTGATTATTTTTTTGTATCAAAGGAACTTGCTCCGGCAATAAAGGATGCTTGGATTGAAAGTCATGTTTATGGATCAGATCATTGTCCTGTGGGTTTAACGTTGCAAGTTGACGACATTATTTAGGGAAAATGCAATATAATGCTGCTGTGCAATAATCGCACTATTTTAATCTAAAAAAGGGTAACATGTTATGAGAAAGGTGTTTTTTAATGTTTTTTTATGTAGCTTTGCATTGTTTTTACATGCTGTTCCTTATGCTTTAGGAAAAAGCCATTTTATCACCTATGATGCCATTAGTTCTGCTTGTGGTGCAGATATTCAACGTGCTTATTTTGCTAAAGAAGATAAAAAAGAATCTGATAAACTTGCCAATGATATAAATTTGCTTTTTTTGACAGCAGGGGTTATAAAGGAAGCTTTTTCCTCTGAGCAAATACATACATATTTAAGTGCCGGACATAAGATTAACAAAGAAAAAAATCAAGGCTTAAATGATTCGCACATTGCACCTTTTATAGCTCTTGGTGCTAATGTAAATTATAAACCTGTGGACGCTCTTTGCAAGCAATTATCTCGCATAAAGTTTCATAAAAATAAAGATGGTTATGCTGAAGTGTTTGAAATTCCTGCTCAAAATGCTGTTTTAAATAGAGCAAAAGATGCTAGGATTGATTTGAGTACTAAGGAGCATGTTTCCCGTTGGAAGGCTCAATATCCCATTCACTTTGAAATATATGTTAATGAAACAGGTTTGTATGAATTAGAGATAGAATATAACAAAAATAAAGAAAAAACTTCTAATGCACCATTAAGAGTATATGCAGCAACCGGACTTGATAAAGCATCACTGGCTAATGCTTCTCAAATTTCAGACGAAATTCCAAGCACAGCTGATAACAGTTGGGATATATACAGAAATAGAACCGTTGGACTGTTGCGCTTTGAGGCTGGGAAGAAATATTATTTAGTGTTTGCCGATACAAATATGGATTCAAAAAAAAATCAAACAAAAGAGGTTATATCATTACACAAGCTTTGGTTAAAAGGTGCAATAAAAGATACCAAAGCCCAAGAGTTTGACCTAAGTTATGATGGTTTGTCAGGTGCCTGCATAATTGACTATCATGATTTAACTACCTTCGTACAAGAGTTAAGCAAAGAAAAACAAGTAGTAAGGCTTGCTCAACGTGCAGGACAACTTAGTGGGCTGTACCGCACAGCAGGGGTTACTAAAAAAAGTATTAATTCTCAGCAAATGCTTGATTATAATGCTAAAGGTTTTAAAATATATAGCACCGGTAAGGATCTAGATTACGGTGATGGACTTATGGTGCATGAATATGTAGCTTTGGCTTTGGGTTTTGATTTAAAAAAGATAGAAGAGACCTGCAATAAATTACGTAGTGTTAGAAGGTATAACCATTCAGAAGGTTATAATATTTATATGCTCTTTAGGGCGCAAAGTGCTTATATTAAACTTACTAAGGGAGCAAAAATAAAACAAGAAATCAACAAAGAGCCAACTCATGTTTCTAATTGGATGTCAGGATATCCCGTTATTTTCAAAGCCTATATTGATAAAACAGGTGAATATGAAGTGGAAATAAAATATAGTAAATCCCAACAATATACTTCCACCTCCCCCTTACGAGTATATGCCGTCAAGGGCGATCGTAACTCCCCAAATTCCAACGATGTGTACTTAACAGCAAAAATTCCGCACACAGCTCAAGACTGGAAAACCTATAAAAAGCTAACCTTGGGCAAGCTACATCTTGAAGCTAACAATTTTTATACATTCTACCTTGCCGACGAGGAGATTAAGACAAAAAAGGATAAAAATGTTATGGCTTTGCAAGAAATGGTAGTGCGCTTGAAATAGCTTTGCATTAATTTATATTTTTTTGAAAAATATTGTTTGAATAATTCAAAAACATTAATTAAATAAGGGTGTGTCATGGATCACTACACGCTTCAATCAAAAATTTTTTGGTTTGCAATGCCCTACCTTGCAGCATTGTATATAGCATTTGTTTTAGTTGAATATTTGCTTTTGCCATTTTTTCCATCATTGGAACATGACGGAATAGGAATTGCTATAGTATTTGTACTTTCTGTCGTGCTGTACTTTCCTTTTCGTATTTTAGCTAATTTAATTAGAGCTAGTTTAAAGAGTTTGTGCAAGAAAGTTTTTGGTGAAGAATAGTAATGGGCAGGGCATTCTAATTTAATAGAAATACCATGGAAAGCTGAAGTACTTTCATCTTAAAAGCATACAAAAAGATACTAAAGAGGCGACTTATGTATTCTTATTTTGCACAATTTATACCTCAAGATGATGGAAAAATCTGCGTTTATTTTCCAGATATTGACGTAGCCACCTTTGGCGATAATATGGAAGACGCTGTTTTTATGGCTCAAGATGCCTTGCGCACCTATATTGAAGTGTGTCTTGAAGAAAAGGACCCCATTCCCAAGGCTTCAAACGTACAAGCAGCGAAAGAAAAAGCCGAAAATCACTGCAAAGAGCTTGATATTTCCATTTCTAACGACACCACATATCAATTTATTCAAGCGGAAGTTGCACAAAAGCCTTTAAGGGTAAACATTACCTTTGCCCCGAAAATACTTAAATCCATTGATAAGGCTGCCAAAGTACATGGTCTTTCACGTTCAGCGTTTTTAACCGTTGCAGCGCAGGATTACATACATCGAAATGTTTGACATTCATATAATAAAAGACCTAATATTTTGGTCCTAGTGCTAATCTTAACAATACAGGCTGTATCAATACAAGCGATATGATGGCAATCGTGCAGAAATACGTCTTAGCAACAATTCTGTCCATTCAATAAATTTAAATGTAAGCTTTCATTCTGCAATTAAAAAGCTAAAAAATAGAGGATATTTTTATGACAAAGCCTCCAAGTGCCCTTAATCGCATGTGTTCTTTTGCTCTTGCCCATGCTCTTACTCATGCTCTTATAGGCATATTAAGTGCATCCTTACTATTCACCCCTATCGCTTATGCCAGAACAAATACAGGTGCGTTTTTCGGCACTTTTGATAGTGTGCCAGGCGATCATCAACTTATCAACTCACAGGCAGGTACCATTAACACGACTGCTGCGTTTCTAAACGGTATGCTATATACTCAACCGTTTGGTATAATTCAAAATGACGGAACTATTACGGGTAATAATCCTACTTCTGACTTTATAGGTATAAACGTAAATCTTAATGCTGTGGTACCTGCTGTTGATACGGATATAACTATAAAGAATTACGGCATCATTAAACTAAATGGACGAAGCCCTATGGGAATAAATTTTGCTCCAACTAGTACCGGTGATGCAATTTTTAATGTCACTAATGCGGGTTTAATAGATGTTACGGGAATAAGTGGTAATAGCTTCGGAATTAATGTAAGCACTGGTGGTAGCGGTACTATTCAAACCACTATTGCCAACAGCGGAACTATAAAAGTGAATGGTTTTGATGTCATAGGTATTAACGCTCAAAGTGACACTGTTACCAATACCGGTACTATAAATGTCATAGGTTCAAATTCTGCCTATGGTATTACAATGATGGGTGGCACATTAAACCAACCTGGCTGGATTTATACCTCAGGAGTGGGGGCGAATAAAGCCGAAGTCGATATACAAGGCGATGTAAATGTTCGTACTTACGCCACCACCTTGCGTGACTATACCAATAGTAAAGTTTTTAAGGTTACCAGTGGTACCCTTAATTTCAATAATACTACTTTTATTGCTCGCCCGGGGCTTGCAAGCGAAGGTTTTGAAGTTGGGAAAATATATAATGTAAGTGATATGATAACTACAGCAGGTCATGTAAATGCCGTCACAGGAGCTATAGCCTCAGCTACAACGGATATCGACTTGTTGCGTGCCACACTTATGGGAATAAACGCACAAAATCAAACAATTTCACTTGCTTACAATGTAAACAATCAAACAATCCCCTTTTTGCAAAGTGCTATAAATAATTTAAACACACTTCTTAATGGCAACGATCGCCTTGCCATTCAACAATTTTTGCAGAATGTCAATAATAAAAAACTGGTTGCAAATGCAACAGATGCAGCACTCATTGAAAGTATTCGTAATGGTACGTTGTTGCAAAATAATCCAGATGTGTTAGTCGGGGTGAACTTGAGCTCGGCGAACTTGACCTATGCGGACTTGAGTGGGAGGAACTTGAACTCTGTGTTGTTTAACTGGGTGAACTTGAGCTATGCGAACTTGGGCTCGGCGAATTTGAGCTATGCGAGCTTGTTCATGGCGGACTTGAGCTCGGCGAATTTGAGCTCGGCGAACTTGAGCCATGTGAATTTGAGCGAGGCGAACTTGAGCTATGCGAATTTGAGCTCGGCGAACTTGAGCGGGGCGGACTTGAGCTATGCGGACTTAAGCGGAGCGTATATGACAATTGATAATGCTACCTATACTTTTTCAGGAACACAGGGCAACACCCTCATTTTTACAGCCCCAAATGGAGCTAAACATAGTATAAATGTAGCTAATGCAAATAATGTGATAGGTGGCACAAGCATAAATTCAGGTTCAGATATGCTTGCCACAAATCAAGCAAACTCTATAAATCAAGTAGCAAGCCAAATAGCCCCACAATGGAGTGTGTATATTTCCCCCTATGGAAGCGCAAATAGTGCCGATACTTCAAACGGTTCAAGTTTTGGCTTAAGCGGTGGTATTTCTCGTATTTTCAACGAAAAATTCACGGTAGGTATGCACTTTGATGTAAACCGTTCTTTTTCAAATATTGATAGCTTCAATACTGACAGCGAAGTTTGGACAACTTCCCTTGGTTTAAATGCAAATTATAATATCAATGAAAATTGGTATGTTAATGCTCAAATCACAGGAGCAATCAGCCAAACCTACAGCTCTTATGAAACAGGCTCACTTGCTCTCTTTCAAGCAAGCGATAATTATAGCGGTTATAGCTTCACAACAGGTTTAAACACAGGCTATCTATTTGAAATAAATGAAAATAATATTATTTCGCCTGAAATTGGCATAAGCTATGTTTTTCAACACACAGACAGTAACGCCGTCGAGTGGAATAATAACGGTTCATACATGAATATCTATAACGATTCCACTGATTATGCAGCACTTTACGGAACATTTAATTTGCGCTGGGCTGGGCAATTTGAGCTTGATAACAACTCAATTTTGAAGCCCTTTGTTTCCGTGGGGATACGCCAAAATTTGACAGGCAATGCCATGAAATCGGGTATGACTTTTATGGATACTCAATTTATCACGGAATCCACCCCCGACTTGACAACTTTCATCACTTCCGTAGGCTTGGAATGGATTTACGGCGATTTCTCTGTTAAAGTAAATTATAACGGTGCATTTGGCAGTGATAATCAGAATCATGGAGGATCTTTGAACTTTAATTGGTCATTCTAAAAATAGCGGCTGGTGGTAATAAAATTACATTTAAGGCTTCAGCACAATTCATTGTGTAGAAGTCTTGTAGAAGTCTTGTAGAAGTCTTGCAGAAGTCTTATGGAGCATTGACTTTAGTCCTTGATTGAGGACACTATCTAAATAAAAAGATATTCTTTTTATAATTTTTAAAGGACACAATTATGTTTTACAAATTAAGAAAACTTGCCTTGGTTTTTGTTTTAACAGGCTTTATTACTTGCAATTTACAATACATTTTCAATGATGCACAATTAGCCTATGCCTATGTTGAAAATGTGCAAATTCAAGAAAATACATTTAAAGATGAGTTACATAATATGGAGCTTACTTTTAGGTCTAAGTATGCTTTACAAGATGCCGTCAATACATTATACACTGGTGAATTATATGCTGACCGTGATGATGATGACGATTAGTAACTCTAAGAAAAATATGAGGAAAATATGCAAGACCTAAAGGAAGATATGGTAATTATACCAGAAATAAAAGAAACAGAAATTGCCGTAGCCAAGAATAAAAATATTGTTGCAGTTGCTAAAACTATTCATCTTGATGATCCTTCCTTAGAAGTAACCTACGGCACTAAGACAATGCAAGATATTTCACGTTTTTCTGATGATTTACTATCAAGAGTTAAAGCCAAGGACTCAGGCGAAATTGGTGAAGCTTTAACTAGTCTTGTTGTTGCTGTTAAAGATGTTGACGTTTCAGAAATGGCTAAAGAGCCGGGATTTTTAGGAAAAATTCCTATTATTGGATCTTTATTTAATAAGGCTGAAAAGACCGTAGCAAAGTTTCAAACCTTATCAGAGCAAGTTGCTGTAATTAGTAATAAACTTGAAGGCTCAATGATTGGTCTTTTGCACGATATAGAAGTTTTAGAGCAACTTTATAAGCATAATGAAAAATTTAATGAAGAGTTAACCACTTATATTGAAGCCGGAAGGCTACGCCTTAACGAAGCTAAAGAGCAAGAACTTCCACGCTTGCAAGCCGAAGCAGTTAATTCAAATAATACCTTAGAAGCGCAAAAAGTTCGTGATTTTTCTGAACAAATTAATCGTTTTGAACGTCGTTTACATGATTTAGACATATCACGCACCATCACAGTCCAAATGGCTCCGCAAATTCGCTTAATTCAGTCTAATAACCGTGCTTTAGCACAAAAAATTCAAACTTCTGTGCTTACTACCATACCAATTTGGAAAAATCAAATGGTTCTTGGCTTGTCCTTACAGGGACAACGTAATGCGGCCATGTTGCAAAAACAAGTTGCCGATACGACTAATGATATGTTGCGTAGAAATGCCGCTATGTTAGAACAAACTGCCATTGCTACTTCTCGTGAAGTGGAAAGATCCATAGTCGATGTGGAAACCTTACGTGAAGTTCATAGCAAGCTTATTTCAACCATTGATGAAACTTTAAACATTGCGCAAGAAGGACGTCAAAATAGAGCAGCAGTTGGTAAGGAATTGGCGGCCATGGAAGTGCAGCTTAAAGAAAGTCTTATGTCTATTGCAAATAAAAAACATATGCAAAGCATTGAAAATGCTATGCAAAGATAAACACTGATTAAGTTACTGTTTCTAATGAACATTTTTACACGGAGAAATAATGTCTAAGGTAAAAACACGCTTTGCCCCAAGTCCCACAGGGCATCTACATATTGGCGGTGCTCGCACGGCTCTTTTTTCTTGGTTATTGGCACGCCATAATAAAGGTGAATTTTACTTGCGCATTGAAGATACTGATCTTGAGCGTTCAAAGCAAGAATACACGGACTCCATTTTGGCTTCACTTAGCTGGCTTGGTCTAAACTATGAAGGTGAACCAATTTATCAAAGTCAGCGCAGTATTAAATATGCCGTAGCAGTTGAAACTTTAATTGCAAGCGGTCATGCTTATTGGTGTTCATGCCCACCTGAAGCAGTTGAGCAAATGCGAGAAGAAGCTAAAGCCAAAGGGCTAAAACCACGCTATGATGGTAGTTGTCGTGATAAAAACATTGGACCTGGCAGTGGCAAATGTGTGCGCTTAAAAACTCCGCTAATAGGCAAAGTGGGCTATGAAGATTTAGCCAAGGGATATATTAGCGTTGATGTAACTGAGTTAGATGACATGGTAATTCAACGCTCTGACGGCATGGCTACATATAATTTAGCTGTGGTTGTCGATGATCACGATATGGGCATAACCCACGTTTTACGAGGTGATGACCATGTATCTAATACCTTAAGGCAAATACTTATTTTTGAAGCTCTTGGGTATGATTTACCTCAATTTGGGCATGTGCCCATGATTTTAGGGCCGGATAAACAAAAGCTATCCAAACGCCATGGCGCAAGAGCTACAATTGAATATGAGCAAGATGGTCTTTTGCCCGAAGCCTTGGTAAATTATTTAGCACGCCTTGGCTGGTCTCACAAAGACCAAGAAATTTTTACTATGCATGAATTAATTGAATTATTTAATGGTGAAAATTTAAGTGCTTCTGCTTCCGCTTTTGATCCTGACAAATTACAGTGGTTAAATGCACATTATTTACGTGCCCTAAATGCGGCTGATTTAGCAAAAAAAGTACTACCTTTTATACAAGCATTAGGTTTTGAACAAGTGTCATTAAATGACCTTGAAAAGATAGCTCCTTTATTTCAAGAACGTAGTACCAATTTGAAAGAATTAGCTCAATCTTTACAAGTTTTATTAATCAAAGCGCAAGATTTAACCTATGAACAAGGGGCGATACAAAAAGTTTGTAATGAACAAAGCCTTGCTTTGGTAGGAAATTTTGCTAATTACTATGAAGCATTAGAAATTTTGAAGCTCAAAACATTGAAAATGCTCTCAATGAATTTGTAAGTTCTAACAATTTAAAATTTAAACAAATTGGCCCGCCTTTGCGTGTGGCATTGCTTGGATTTATGGGTGGACCGCACATACCCGAAATCCTAAATGCACTTGGAAAAGATGAAAGCATTGCTCGAATGCTTAAATTTGCCAATTATAATTGTAACTAAAGTGTATTATAGTATTAAGGTATTGATATGAAAAGAAAAATTTGCGCACTAATCTTAGGTTTATTACTGATTTGCTCTACTGAGGCTTTTAGCTTAAGCGACCGAAAATATAAAATTAGAGGCAAATTTGACTATGGTCCAATAGGTGGTGGTAGTACAATTATAGTTTCCGAGCGAGGTAGGTCTTTATACTTGCCAAATATGTCCAGTGCTGCAATATATTTGCGAGAAAGATGTGAACGCTATCAAAATTATGAAGTAATATATTCTTTTGATGCCAATAGAATGGTCAAAATCCATAGCGTTACAAAACTTAATAATTAGATTTTAAGAAAGGCTGATTATTTTTTTAGGGAAACTTTTTGCTTATAAAAGGTTTCCCTTTTTTTTTCTCAAACTCCTCCCATCCCTTCAAAGTGCTTCAAATATAGCTTAGATAGTGCCGTCAAATTGTATTCAATTTAAACAGGTGAAACCTTTCACAGGGACAAAAAGGATGCAAATAATGCATTATGCAAGAGCCCTCAATGTAGGAAATGCAAGTTTTTTTAGCGTCGTGTTGTTGCAACAGGGAGGTAAGAAATGAGCTTTGTTGGATCCGGTTTTGTTGTGCTGCATAGGCAGCTTTTAGATTGGGAGTGGTATCAGGACATAAATGTCAAAACACTTTTTTTACATCTGCTTTTAAAGGCAAATTGGAAGGAAAAAAGGTATCAAGGTATTGTAATTCCAAGAGGTTCTCTTGCTACAACAAGGGAAGCTTTAAGCCAAGAAACAGGTTTGACAGTTCAGCAAGTTAGAACCTGCATAGCCAAGTTAAAATCAACCAACGAAATAAGCACCAAGATAACAAATAAATTTACAATAATTTCAATAGATAACTATTCTTTGTATCAAGATAAAAAAACAAAAATAACCATCGAACAACCAACAAATAACCAACAATCAACCATCGAACAACCAGCAAATAACCAGCTCTCCTATAATGTAGAACAAAGTAACAATGTAACAAAGAAACAAAACACACCCCCCTTACCCCCCACGGGTTCTAGCACAACTTCCCAAAGCGTGGAAGAGGGTGTGTGTGATTTTTCTGCTCCTGAAATTTTGCAAGAGACAAAGCCAATGCAAAAGTCAGTGCCAAAGAAAACCGATGCACCAAGCAAGGGCACTCCTGAATGGTCAGCATTTTTAACTTGCTGGGAAAGTTATCCGGTCAAGCAAGGGCAAGAAGACGCTTGGAAAGAGTGGATGCGCTTAAAAGCAAATGGCACACTTGCTTTGGCTTGGGAGATACGAGACAGCATTTTAACGCACATCGCCGAAGATACACGCTGGCAAAGGGGAATGGTTCCGGAGTTTTCACGCTGGCTTAAAGGCAAAAGGTGGAACGATAAACCATATGTTGGCTCGCAACAGCAAAGCCTTAAAGCATTAAGCCCTGAAGAGCAGGACGAGGTTGATAAGATTTTTGGTCAAGGAAGATATTCAAAGTTTTATCAGGAAAATTATGGAGATAGATAATGAGAGAAGTTGTCTTTGACAATTTGCTAGAAAATATCTATGCAGCGCACAGTAAAACAAGTTTAGCAAAAAATAGTTCTATTTACAGGTATTTACAGTCAACTGTGGGTAATTTACCTGATGAATGCGCAGGATGGATTAAAGAGCAAATTTGCGATTATGATAAATTTCCAAGCAATCTTGGCAAGGCGATTAAGGCAGAGTTTTGTTCTTGGCTTGAAAAAAACCCGAATAAGCGAGCAAAGCAAAGTAAATGCCCTGAATGCTCTAGCGATTTAACCGGTTGGTTTTGGGCTAGAGAGGGGCAAAAGCGTTTTGTTTGCAAGTGTTCTTGCAATAAAGAGCCAAGTGTTAAGCATATTGAAGCCATAAATCGGGCTGAAGCAAAAAGGCGAGGTTATGAACTTGATATGCAAGTTAATGAATTTTGGCAAGAACAGTATGAAAATTTCAAAGCTAAAAAGCCATATCAAAAGCCAGCAGGGAATTGGACTGGCGTAATCGGGCATGTTGAACCAAAAAGGCAAGAGCATGTAAAAGTGCTAGACGAATACAACAGCGAAGGGTAGTAAAATTAATTCTTTGCCGTACAAGATGAATTTAAATGCAAATTGCGACTTTTTGGTAAGGGCAGGTAAGAACAGCTATTAAAATCGAAATGTGGGGGTTCTTGAAAATGACGGATTTAAGTAAATACCAAGAAGAACACGCTGAATATCACGTGGTTCCGATTTTAAAAGTCAAGTAGTATAACGTAGTTTTAAAGACATGGA
>CAYJDL010000068.1:0-6121 GCA_964368885.1 uncultured Desulfovibrionaceae bacterium
TTTCTTAATTTTTTTTGGGAAGCTTTTGCTTAAAAGTTTGAGAGTAAGCAAAAGTTTTCCTCCACCTCAAGAAAAGATTTAATCAATACTTCGCAGCGAAAAATTCATGTTAAAAATTTCTTGCTAAAGAAGCATTTCTTTGCTAGAGTTCAACTAATTGAAATTAACAATTGTTTAGTATTTTTTACTGAAAGTTTTTTATTATTATTATATTATTACAGTGCCTTGTATCCACCTAAAGCATCTATGCTTTTTGTTGTACATGCACTTTTTTTGTTTTAAACTGGGAAGTGAATCATTATGAACTTTGTGACTGTTACATTTACTTTCTTTTTTATACTTGTTCTTGCCATGCACGCCTTGATACGCAAGGGAACAATAAGCTATAAAGTGGGATTACTCATTTTTAATCTGGTATTTTACGCCAGTGCAGGCTTAAGCTTCTTGCCCTTATTATTGGCAGTAGCTGTTTTAAATTGGTTAAGTGTTGCTCTTGTGCGACATTTTCAGTATAAACGCCTGTTATCTAAAAGTATTTTAATTTGCAATATTTCCATCCATATTTTCCTGCTTATATTTTTTAAATATTATGAATTTATTTTACTTCAGCTTCAATTTATTTTTAATTACATAGGTTTAAGCGTTCCATTACATGATATTATAGCGTCTACAGAGTTTATTTTTCCCATTGGACTTTCTTTTTATGTTTTTCAGGGTCTTTCTTACTCTATTGACCAATATCGCAATCCTGACAATAAGATAGAAAGCTTTTTCAATGTTTTGCTTTTTGTTTCATTTTTTCCCACAATACTTGCAGGTCCAATTTTACGAGGCAAGGATTTTTTTCCTCAGCTTCGAGGGGAAATAGTAGAAAATCCACCACTTATTAAAAACAATTTTCTTCCGCAAGGCTTTGAAGATAGAGTAGATAGCAAACAGCAAGATATTCTTATAGGTTTAACCTTAATTATCAGTGGTTTATTTAAAAAAGTAGTTTTAGCTAGTTATCTATCTGAACATATAGTACATAATGTTTTTTCCGTGCCTGATAGCTATGCTTCGCTTACGGTTTTGGTTGCAGTTTATGCTTATGCTATGCAGATTTATTGTGATTTTTCAGGCTATTCAGATCTTGCAGTAGGCGTAGGACGCCTTATGGGGTATCGTTTGCCACAAAATTTTAATGCGCCGTATCTTGCTTTAAGTATCCAAGATTTTTGGAGACGCTGGCATATCAGCCTTTCATCTTGGTTGAGAGATTATCTTTACATTCCCCTTGGTGGAAGTCGTAAAGGTAGTAAATTCTTTAACTTACTTCTTACTATGACCCTTGGTGGGCTTTGGCATGGTTCGCACTTACGTTTTGTTATCTGGGGTGTAATGCATGGAGTAGGGCTTGGCTTTGTTCATTTATGGCAAACTTTATGCAATGTCATTTTATTGAAAAGGAATAAATTTGAAAGTGAAGTTTCCGATAAAGAGACAAAATATTTTTGGAAATATAAAATATTTTCTATTCCTTATGCCTTAATTTGTTGGTTTTTAACTTTTCATTTTGTGTGTTTATTATGGATATTTTTTAGAGCTGACAGTACAGAATTAGCCATGCAAGTTATTGAACGCATTTGGATGTGGGATAATCAAGGAAATGGATTTGCTGTACTTGTACTAGTAGCAATTGCCTGCACAATGTTAACCCAAGTATTTGGCGCACGTTTATTTAAGAGCTTCATATTTATAATACAAAAACAGTGGGCTTTAGTTCAAATAATTATTTTTGCAATCCTCTGTGCCGGTATTTTGAAGCTTGGTCCGGATGGGGTTTTACCATTTATCTACTTTCAATTTTAAGGTGCATATATGAAAAAGAACACCCATAAAAAGTCAAATATTAAGAAAAATATGGCTAAGACAACTAAGAAAAAAACTAATAAAAAAAACAATAGAAAAACATCAGCAACAATTTCAAATAATAATTTTGCAAGAAAGCAAAGTCAATCTTCTCTTGTTGCCAAAACTAAAAGCAATACTGTTGAAAATCAAAAAATTATTGAGGTTAAAGCTAAAACCTCTACAGTAAATATCGAAAAAACAAGTGTTAAGAGCAGTTTAATCCCAAGCCAAAGTAAAATAGCGGATACTCATGCCGCTAAGGTTGTAGATCTTACAAAAAAAACAACACTGAAAACAGATGCTACAGTAGGATCTATTGAACAAAAACAAAGTGTTGCGACGGTAAAAACCACTAGCTCTTTATCTGCTGGTCGCAAAGCATTTTATTACTACATTGGCATTTTTCTGTGCATGTTATTTATTGAAACACCTCGTTTTGCTCTTTATTTTGAAGATGAAAGTGCCGACTACCCTTCTTTAATTCATGTTAGCGAAGTTTTTGAGCTTATTGATGAAAAGACAAATATAAGCCTTTTTATGAATAAAATCAAAGACTTTACCGACGTTTTAACTGTAGAGCAAAGCATAGAAGCAAATGAGCCACTTGAGGAACAACTTATTTCCGCTTTTTCTTATTATTATGATATTTTTGACTCATATTTGCAAGAAATATTTAAGAAAAACAAATTAATTGCTGAAAAAATAATAGAAACAGAGCAAAATGTTGACAATGAAACTCCTCAAAAGCAAATAGCTGAGAAGAAAGTTGAGATAAAACCGCAACAAAATATTAAAATTGATTCGCAAGAAAAAATAACTTTTTTTAAGCAAACTGCAAAATATATTAAAGAAAACAAGGGTAGTGTAGTAAACAGCGAATCTCAAGGACTGACTGCTAATATTGAGCAGCCACAAATTAAAATAAGCTTGCCAAAGCTTAATTTAAATTTATTTCTTGAAAAGAAATATGCATATTTTAATGCAAAAAACATTATTTCAGCACCAACTGCCTTGGCAATTGAAGAATACGACACTAATCTTCCAGATTTTGGAAAGAAAATTAAGGTTCTTTTAGTTGGTGATTCTATGATGCAAGGTCTTGTTCCGCTAATTCAAACAGCTTTAAAGAATCATAAATACATTGAAGTGGTTCATAAAGCAAAAGTTTCTACTGGTCTTACCAATGAAACTTTTTTCCATTGGCCAAATAACCTTAAGCAGTTATTAAAAGAACATAATCCTAACGTAACTATCGTTTTTATTGGAGCAAACGATACTATGAGTTTAAAGGTGAAAAAGAAATGGATAAGTATTGATACTGAATCATGGAAAAAAGTCTATTCTATGCGTGCCTTAAAATTCTTAGAGATTGCAACTGCAAATAATCGTAAAGTCGTCTGGATTGGTTTGCCTTTAATGAAGAAGGAACCTTATGCAAAACGAATTAAAGTTATTAATGATGTCTATGAAAATGTAAATTCTCTTTATAGTAATGCTGCTTATGTCGATACAGAAATGCTCTTAACCGACAATGGAAAGTATATTAGCTTTATGACAGGAAAGAATAACAAAACTATTCGCCTGCGTGCCAAGGACGATATACACTTAACTTTTGCAGGAGGGCGCATAATTACAAATCATATGATTCCTACCCTCACTGAAAAAGTGCATGCAATTCGTCTTGATGAGGTGCAAGGTAATCCTATTATTCCTTTAAGCGGTAAAGCAAATAAAATTACTTTTACTTCTAATATTTTAAATGAGAATGTTGAATATGTTGCTTTTTTACCTGAGCAGCTAACAACAAATCAATTAGCACAAATGAATATACAAGCAAAAGGTGAATCAAGTATTAATAATTTAATAAGCAAAGTAGTATTTGAACCTAAAAGCGATGAAATAAGATCACAATTACAATTACCTTCTACGCTACCAAGAAGGCAGATTTATCAATCAAATAATATTCCGGCAGGTATAGTTGCTATACAAGATAATGAACAAGTTCCATCTTCTGTAAGTCAAATTATTGAGCAAAGTTTACAAGTATTGCCTATTTCAGAACAAGATGTAAAAAGGGATGCTAAACTTAATTCAAGTGATAAAAATTATAATAAACAAAATTTAAAATATAGTGGTGAAAAATTCCCTGTTCTTTATTTATTGCATAGTGATGTTGGCAGTGCTCATGATTTTAATATTCATATGGGTAAAGAATTGCAAAAAATTGCCAATGAAAAAAGAATTATAATAATAGCACCATCTACAAAAAAATATAATTGGTACGTCAATAGCCCTATTATTAAAAAAAGTCAGATAGAAAGCTTTATACTTAAGGAACTTATTCCTCATGTGGATATGCTCTTCCCAACAAATGATAAAAGAGCCATTGCCGGACTTTCCATGGGGGGGCATGGTGCTATGTTGCTTGGTCTAAAGCATCCAAAGACTTTTCAATCCATTGCCTCAGCCAATGGTATTTTGGACATACGCTTACATGCAAAATCTTGGCAAATTAGTAAAGTTTTAGGTCAATACACCAAAAATAATAGAAATTGGAATAATAATTCTGTAGCTTTCATACTTGAAAGAAAAAACATGAAAACCATTCCAAAACAAATGCTTATAAGTGTGAATACTCAAAATGAGCAAATATATGAAGATAACAAGAAAGTTCATGCCTTAATCCAAAAAAAGAAGCTAGCTTGTGATTATGAGGAAACACATGGCAGTAGTGACTGGAGTTTTTGGTCGGAGCAATTTATAAAATTGCTGTATAAGCAAGCTGATTTTTTGCAAAATAAAAAAGTCTTAACAGCAAAAGATTATTCATAAAAAGTAAGTGTTACATTTTATACTAAACTTAACAACGGTAATATATCTGTAAGAGCTAACTTATGATGCAAATAAGGAAATGTATAACAAAAAAGATTTACACATTTTATAATTATCTTAAAACATTTCAGAAAAATAAGGCACAAGGTAACTTATATCTATTGCCTTTGACAATGCGCTTTTTTATTTTTTTTATCTTGTTTTTTTTGCAAATTTGCCCCAACACCTTTGCTGCAAAAAAAGAAAAAAATATTTTTTTGTCGCCTGAGTATTGGGTTAAAGCAACCCCCAAAAGTGTTTTGGCTAATATTAAAAAAGGTTTTAAAGTACAAGATTTTAATAAGGACAGGATAAGTGTCTTGGCTTTGGCCGCTAAATATACTCAAGATCCGGAAATTATTAAAACTTTAGTTGCTTCAGGAGCCAATGTCAATGGCACTAGCAGCAGCGGTGCTTTTCAAACTGCCTTACATATTGCATGTCGAGATAATGCAAATGTTGATATTATCAAAGCTTTAATTGAATCCGGAGCTAATGTTAATGCCAAAGATACTGCTGGTGCAACGCCATATCATTATGCTAGCATGAATTCAAAAAACCATCATATATTTCAGCTTCTTATTCGTAATGGTGCATTACATGAAGTTGATGATGAAATGGGTAATTCAGCTTTAATGTGGGCAGGCATGACAAATCATCATGCAAATATAATGAAAAAACTTATGCAAATACATAAGCCAAATAAAGAACAGTTACAAAAGGTATTTGCAGAATTAGTCTCTCATGAAAATGATCCATCTATTTTAAAAGTGCTTTTAGATGGCGGGCTTGATATAAATGCGAAAGGTTATGGCGGAGAAACTCCACTTATGTATCTTGCTTTTAGAGCAAATCGCAGTAGGGATTTAGCTTTAATGGATAGACTTTTAGAAAATGGTGCTAAAGTCAATATGATTGACAGTCAAGGTAATACTGCCTTGCACCATGCCGCAATGTATAATGTTAATCCTCAATCAATTGACAAGCTTATCCTTAATGGTGCTGATATTACCATGAAAAATTCAGCTGGGCAAGATGCTCTTATGCTTGCCTGTGCAAATAATTCTCAGCTTCAGATTTTAGATAAATTATTGTTATACGGTGGAAGTATCAATACAAAGGATGCCCGAGGGCGATCATCTATTTTTTATGCTGCCATGCATAATATTGAACCAAAAATTATTTTGCGGCTAATGCAAAAAGGTTTGGACTTAAATCTTACCGATAAAAATATGCGCACTCCTTTTATGTTGGCAGTGCAAAAAAATGCACATTCTAAGATGATTAGAGGTTTAGTTGAGCTTGGAGCAGATGTAAAATTTAAAGATGCCGGTGGTAATACACCGCTTATTTTGGG
>CAYJDL010000068.1:6131-11136 GCA_964368885.1 uncultured Desulfovibrionaceae bacterium
ATACTTTAATTAGCCTTGGGGCAAATGTTCATGCCCAAAATAAACATGGACGAACCGCTCTCATGAGGGCTGCTATCAACACCTATAATGATGAAATTCTTGTGAGATTGCTTCGATTTGGCTCAAATATGCGTGATAAAGACGCTAGTGGGCGCACCGCCCTAACTTATGCCAGATGGAATTGGAAGATTGCTAAAAGCGAAATTGTAAAATATATGCAAAATAAATTAGAACCTAAAAAAAAATAATTTAATCCTTCCTTAAAAAATATTTAAACAACTACTACAATATTTAGCATGCAACAAAATGAACAAAAAAACTTGCTTGAAGTAATGAGCAGTGAAAGTGGCGAAAAGGTGCTTCAATTTCTGATGCGCCGTCTTGATTTGCCTCAATCTCTTTTGCATCGTTGGATTCGCACTGGACAAATTCGCATTAACGGAGGCAGGATAAAGCCTTTTAATCATGTGAAAGCCGGTGATTTATTACGCCTTCCACCCTTTGCCCTTAATGTAAAAAATGTCAATTCAAAAAATGAAGATCAAGAATATTTGGCGAAGCATGACAAAAATCTTCCTTTGCCTCCAATTGTTTTTAAAGATGAACATCTTACAATATATAATAAACCTCGTGGTATGCCGGTACATGCAGGTACAGGACATAGTGATTGCCTAGCTTCACGTTTAAAGGAACATTTTAAAGATATAATATATAAACCAAATCCGGCTCATCGCCTTGATAAAGACACTTCGGGTCTTATTTGTGTAGCTTTTTCATATGCTGCATTGCGAGCTTTGCAAGATTCCTTTGCTCTAAATAGCATTAATAAAGAATATTTGACATGGGTGCATGGCCACTGGACGCATGATCAACCAATATTGTTAGAGCATTATATGAGTAAAAAGTATATGGGAACAGAGGAAAAAATGCGCATTTTATCCCCAGATGACGGTAAAAAAGCTCTGTGTATTGCTCATTGCTTAAAGCGTATTGATAATTTTAGTCTTATGCATATTCGCTTAATTACCGGCCGTACTCATCAAATTCGTTTGCAAATGTCTGCTCAAGGTCATGCTGTGCTAGGTGATGGGAAATATGGAGAGTCTGAACCAAATAGTAAATTATATTTGCATTCTATGCGCATTACTCTACCTAATAATCA
The DNA here is from genome assembly GCA_964368885.1 of uncultured Desulfovibrionaceae bacterium. Classification (GTDB taxonomy): domain Bacteria; phylum Desulfobacterota; class Desulfovibrionia; order Desulfovibrionales; family Desulfovibrionaceae; genus CAYJAD01. The sequence continues at coordinate 7,294 of CAYJDL010000068.1, forward strand.
AGCCTTTGATGCACTTAATTTATCAGGTAAAAGCTTTTGTGCCTTACCCTTTTGGGAAAATGAATTTTCTATAACAACTATGCCAAATACCTTAGCATTATCTGACTTATAGTACCTTACTACTTAAGAGCAATATATGCAATCACAAGACTTACGAGCAAAACTACAAAATGGGCAAATTTCCCTTGGCTCATGGTTACAAATTCCTTCAGCTGATGTAGCTGAAATAATTGCTCAATGTGGCTATGATTGGTTAGTTATAGACATGGAGCATGGTAGCATTGATATTAGTGATTTACCTCATCTTTTACGAGCTATAAAGGTAAATTCTTATAATATTAATCCATTAGCATTGGTAAGAGTGCCTAAAGCAAAAACAATGTATATTCGCAGGGCATTAGATGCAGGTGCAGATGGATTAATTTTTCCTATGATTCAAAGTAGATGTCAATTAGATGATGCCATTGCGGCGGCTTGTTATCCACCCTTGGAAGATCACAAAGAATCTAAGGTTCTAGGTTTGCGAGGACAAGGTTTTTGTAGGGCAAATGGTTATGGTAAATATTTTACAAAATATAATGAAAATCAAGCACAAAATTTGATTTTTGTGGCACAAATTGAGCATATTGACGCTATTAATAATCTTGAAGACATTATTACACACCCAAGACTTGACGCTATCATAATTGGTCCTTATGATCTTTCAGCTTCGATGCAAATTACAGGTCAATTTTCTCATGTTAAATTCACGCAAGCATTAGAAAAAATTCAAATTACCTGTAAACAAGCTAATCTACCTTTTGGAATACATATTGTTCATCCAAATCCTGATGAACTTAAAAATGCTATAAAAATGAAGTATACTTTCATAGCTTATGGTCTTGATGCTACCTTTTTATGGACTATGGCTACATGTCCAACATTATAAGTTTATTTTTCTAAATCCTTCAAAAATGCTTTATTTATTCTTTATAAACTTGACTTGTTAGGAATAATTCTTAATTATAATTAAATATAAACATGTTTTGTCATGTTATATTAGTGTAGTTTTGTCTGTTATGCTAGTAAGTTAACCAAATGAGGTGTATAATGAAATTTCTGTATAAAATACTTATTCCTTTAGTAGTTGTAAGTATTGGAGGTTTAAGTGTTTTTTCCTTTGCACAAAATATGCAAAATATGCAAAATGAAAAGGCAATGTCAAGCATTGAAGAAAAGTTAAAAAGAGGAAGAATAATGAAACTTAATCCCTTAACAGTTGAAGAAAAAAACATTATCATACATAAAGGAACAGAGCGTCCTTAAACTGGTGAAAATTTAAATAATAAGGAAACATGACTTTATACTTGTCGTAGTTGCAAATCACCATTAAAATTGTCTAAAGATAAAATAGATACAAATTGAGGTTGGCCAAGCTGTGATGATGAAATTGCCGGCGCAGTATTAAGAGTGCCTGATGCTGACGGTTCACGGACGGAAATTGTATGCGCCAATTGCGGCGGACATTTAGGGCATGTTTTTTTAAATGAAGGCTTTACGGAAAAAAATACAAGGCATTGTGTTAATTCCCTATCCATGAAATTTATCCCTCAAAAGTCAGCCTTGGCTGTGGCATTTTTTGGAGGCGGTTGTTTTTGGGGCGTAGAAGATGGTTTTGCTCAACTACCCGGTGTAATTGATGTTGTTTCCGGATATATGGGAGGAAAAACCAACTTCCCTAGTTATGAAGAAGTTAGTAGTGGAAATAGTGGACATGCTGAAGTGGTAAAGGTTGAATACGACCCCACAAAGACTGATTTTGAAACGTTAGCACGCTTTTTCTTTGAAATTCATGATCCTACACAAATCAATAGGCAAGGCGTTGATGTAGGAACCCAATACCGCAGCGTTATTTTTTATGCTGATGCTGAACAAAAAGCTGTAGCGCAAAAACTTATTGCCATTCTAGAAGGTAAAGGGTATAAAATAGCCACAGAACTTTCTAAGGCTCCGGCTTTTTTTGCAGCCGAAGACTATCATCAAGATTTTACCAAGCGAACCGGACGAGGTGGATGCCACTTGCCTGTAAAACGCTTTGATTCTAAATAAAACACAGCTAAAATGGATTAACAGGCTGTTTGAAAAAGTGCCAAATGCTCGAAAATCACTAGAAAGACTAGTCGTGCGAAATAGAGTACACTTTCTCAACAGCCTTTTTTAAAATTTTAACCAAAGGAGTGTTGCTTAGGATGATATTTTCGTTACAAAAGCTTTATCCTTTTTTGACCAATAGTCGGAATAATACATTTTCATGTGAAAAACCTTATAATTTCAAAAGTCTTAGTTTGTCATATCTTTTCATACTGGCACTTTGTTTTTTAATGTCCGGCATTATTTTCTTTTTAGCTTCTGATTGGCAAGCTATTCCAAGTTTGGTAAAACTTGCTGGTGTTCAAGTTTTATTTTGTCTTGGCATTTTAGGATATATTCGTTATGGAAGCACTCTTGGTAAAATTTCCATTAATTTTTCCGCATTATTGGTGGGTGTTTTCTTGGCAGTTTTTGGGCAAGTATATCAAAGCGGAGCCGACAGTTATATTCTTTTCCTAACTTGGGCAATAGCTATAATTCCCCTTGCTTTACTTTCAAACTTATTAAGCCTTTGGATTATGATATTTATTTTAACAAATATCAGCTTTTATTTTCTTTGGAAAACACTTTTCCCTCAATACGATGAACATCTTTTCCTTACAGTTCTTACACTATTTAATGGAAGTGTTCTTTTTTTAAGAGAATTTTTTGCTAAAAAATTTCAAGCATTACAAAGCTATAGCACACGCATTCTACCATACATCTGCACACTTGGAACTGTTGTTTATCAAAATGTTTTATGTATATTTGAATTTTCTTTCACAATCTTTAATTTCAGTGCTCCCATTATCTTGCTGTTTTTATACATTATGTATCGCTATAATTTTAAAGATGTTTTTATTTGCGCCTTAAATCTTATTTCCATTTGTTTTTTAATTATCTGCTATTTAGTAGATAATATTGAATTAAATATTTTTAGTTATATTTGTATCTCTCTGCTTGTAATAATACTTTTTTCCTTAGTAGGAAAATACTTAGAGCGTATTTATAAAAAATTTAATACAGAGAAAAGAAGTGAGGAAATAGCAGTAGATCTTGCAAAAAACAATAAATCTTTCTCGAAAGTTTTACTTAAATATTGTATTTTTTGTATTTCTTCCTTTATAAGCGTCATATTTTTAAGCATTTGTGCTTATTTAATCTATGATGATTATGCAAAAGATTCATATTTTCTCAGCATAGTTGGTATATCTTCTTTGCTGATTGCAGTATTTTTATACTTAAAGAGTATTAATAAACAAAAAGAAAATACTTATTTGCTTCCATATTTAGGTCTTACTGCTTTATTGTTAGGATATATCGTTATAATGCTAAACCTTTTTTTAGAATATGACTTTAAGGAAATACATGTATCTTTAACAATGTTTGCCATAACAATAATATTATTTCCTTTTGTAAATAGCACATTGCCTCGAACTTTAATGGGAAGCTTTGCAGTGCTTTTGCTCTGTTTAACTAAAGTTAGCCCACTTTTTATATTGCTACTTAATATAATTGCTTTGATTGTTATAACATATAAATTCTTTTATAATAATACTAGTAAAATTATTAAAGATGGTATTTATACATCATTTGCAATCATTTCAGTGCAAGAATTGTTTTTGCTTTCTGATTTAAGTACCACATATGAGAAAAACCTTTATATGCAATTTTTTACATATACGCTTGCTTTGTGGATTTTAGTATTAGTATATCTTAATATAAAAAAAGTAT
>CAYJDL010000069.1:0-11095 GCA_964368885.1 uncultured Desulfovibrionaceae bacterium
AGCGCCGCCCTTACAAGGCGGATGTCGGGGGTTCGATCCCCTCACTGCCCACCACCCAACAAGTAATTTAAAGCCTCATAAGATACCCTCTTATGAGGCTTTTTTTGAAAATATGAAGAAAATTTTTTAATGAAAAAGAAAAACTCCCCTACCTCTTTAAAAAACTTGAAAAATAAATAAAAAAGTTTTGGAAAGAGGTAGGGGAGACGTTTTATGTTTATAAAAAATTTACACCAGAAAAATCAATACGTTTTTATTTACCGCAATTAATCATACCTTTCATTATTTTTTCATGTACATAATCTTCGACTTTTACTGATGAGTCAATTGCATCTAAGGCAATTTCCGCTCTAGCCATAACCCTATGCCCACCAGCAGACCCTTCTTGACCAAAATGCTCAAATGCCAAAGAACCAAGGTTTGTACTACCATCCCCACGAAAAATTACTACTAAAGTTTCTTCAAATATACCACTAACTGCAACCCAGCGTAAACCATGCACCCTTGTAAAAAAATCAGCTATAGCTACAAGCATATCTGGAGAATTAACCCTACCAACATAGGTTAGGGCTTTTCTTTTACAGGTTCGCAAAGAGCTAAAGGCAAGACTAAAAAGAGGTAACCATTCTTGTAAATATTCTGACCGCAAAATTCGCCTTAAGAGCGTTGTATCAGAATATTTTGATAGCCACTGGTAAGCACGAAAGTCTGCTTCATCTCCACTACGTTCAAAAGTAGCTGTATCTGTTCGTATCCCATAAAGCATAGCTGTTGCAAGAAGTTTTCCTGGACGAACATTAAGACCACGTAAGTACTGACAGAAAATAGTGCAAGTAGCACCTAACTTTGGTCTTATATCTATAAAATCAGCATAATGGCAGTAGCTTTCGGGCATTGGATGATGATCTACAATAATTGAAAAAGGTAAGTCTTTAAAAACAGCATGATGATGAGGTTGAGAGTCTACTATAGCAAAACAATTAAACTCATCACGCATAGAGGGTTTCCATGAAACAAGAGGAATACGCAAATAACGCAACATAGCCAAATTATCTGGACGAGTTATATGGTTAGTACTGGCAATAGTTACGTCTTTAACCTTACGAGACATTAATCGTTTTAGAGCCATAGCAGAACCTAAAGCATCAGGGTCAGCAGTTATAACAATGCACCAGCGATCGCCACGTGAAAGAGTCGAAAGCCAAGCTTGCAGCTGTTGGCATATTTTACTTCGTTTTGGCATAGCTTTGCTCCATAAAAGGTAATAACAATAGTCATAACTCTTTAATTTTATGAAATCTGCAACAAAAAAGATTTTAATAATACTTAAGGAGGCACTGATTTAATTATTTTTTTAAAGCTTAGTGAAAGCTTATTTTCTTCTTTACTTTTTAAACTATATAAATATTAGAAATAAAAGTTTTTTACAAGAAAAAATCTAATGAAAGTTTTTTTGAAAAGGCCGAACCAACAGATGGTGAAGCCGTTTGCGTCAGACGAGTCATCGAGCCTTACGCAAATAGAGAGAAAAGCATTCGGGAAAGACTTTTGTCATTTACAGACTTTGGGTAAAAAGTCTTTCCCAAGAAAAAAGAATAAATCAGTGCTTCCTTACAATTAACTTTTGACAGGTGGTCTTGACATAAGCAACGTAAAGCCACCTCTCAACATTCTATATAAAAACCAAATACATAACACACCAACAATAAGAGCAAAACTAGCTGTATATTGAACAGCTGTACGCAAAACTGGATCACTCCAAAGTTCTCCAAAGTTGTTAATATTTGAAGTGTCCGGAACTTTTAAAATTTCATCCCCTATAAAATAAACACTGCCACCAACACTTATAAGTAATAAAAGTATAAACACCCAAATACTTCTAAAAATCCAAGTGCAATGATTAATCACAAAAACCACGCCTTCCTTTTTTGCTGCTGAGCGAGAAATTAAAGCACCTAGGGCTGCTATTAAAATGGTAAATATAAAAACAAAAGTTAATATTCCAAGCGCGTAATAGAGTAGCAAAACTCCATTTCCGGTTAATGCTGATTTCCCACTTATGGATTTTTTCATTTATACTCCTTACTAGAAAACTTCTGGTCTAATTGTATGGTTCTCGACAATATACTTTTTATTTTGAGGATTCATTTCTTGCAACATATCTGCCATATGCGGATGACAAGTAAAGAATATTATTTGATGCTTTTTACCACTCTGACTTAAATCAAGCAATGCTTTCCCCGTATGCCTAGCTCTATCAGGATCAAAGTTTACTAAAATGTCATCCATAATCACAGGCAAAGCATGAGCATGGGCAGAATGATTCCTAATATAGGCGAGGCGTAAAGCTAGATATAATTGCTCTTGAGTACCACGACTAAGAACGTTTGGAGTGAGAGGTTCACCGAAAGGTGAAATAACTTGCAAATCATTATCCTCCAATGAGGAGCTTAAACCCTTCCACTTATCATTAGTTATTTTTGCAAAAATGTCTGACGCCATACGAATAACTTGAGGTTGGCGTTCTCGTTCAAAACTCTGTTTTGCTTGAAGTAATAGTTGGCGAGCAACAGCATATTTCGACCATGTCTTACTTGCTTCGTGAATATTTTCTAAAATATCGTGCTCTTCTTGACGCAATAAGGTCAAGGTATTTGTCTTAGTAAGTCCATGTAAGGATGCTTTAAGTTTTGCAGCTTCTTGCATCTTTTCTTGCTCTTGTTCTCCAAGACTAATCAATTCCTCTTCCTTCTTTTGCAGAAAAATCTCACATTCAAACTGTTCCGTGCTTGCAAAAGAATGTAAAAACTCATCAAAATCCTTATCTTTTGCAGCTAAACGTAGGGCATCTTCAAGAACTGCCTTTCTTTTTTTCAGCTCTTGACTTTGATTGTGAATACTGGCTAAGCGAAAAAACTCTTCAGGGTTATCAGTATGGGCAAGCTTAAGAAGGTGCTTTGCTGTAGATTCAGCGTCATTATGGGCAACACTAGCTTCATGCAATTCCTCTTCTTGAGTACTAAGTTGCTCTTGCAATTGCGTTTTTATAGTATGCGCTTCATAACTTGCTTGCGCTTGACTAAGTAGGTTATCAAAAGTTTGAATCCAGTCATCTTGGTAAGCAAAGTCAGAATGTAAATCATAAGGCAGAGCTTTTTGTAAGCTTTCAAGTATAGTGCTAAGGGGCTTAACAAAGTTAGCACATTGCCTTTCCATACGCTCTTTTTCTTCTTGCATGCGTAAAATATCCGCCTCTGTACTAAGGCATTTTTCCATGCATTCTAAAACAGATCTTAGCATAGACGGCGCAATGTCTTCATCAAAGCCCAGACCTTGTAAAGAATGAGCCAATTCAACATGAGCTTTTTGTAAATCTTGCTCATTATTTTTTAAATTTTGCTGAACTTCGCTTTGCTCTTTTAAAGCAGTTTCTAAACTATATTGTGCATTATGCAAAATGGAATCTGCCTTAAGTCGTTCAGATTTGGCATCATCAGCCTCAAGACAAGATTCCAGCACCATATCAATAGCCCTATATATATCCTCATTATTATATAGCTTATTATTGATTTGTTCAACAGCAATAGGGTTTTCTTGTATTTTCTCATCGATACTCAAAAGGTCATGCTTTTTTTGCATATCACTTAAAACAATAGAAATAGCAGTAATTGAGCAGATTTTTTCTATACTATTCTCTTTTTGTTTTAATAGTAGTGACATCTCTTCTTCTAGATTTTGAGCAGCAGCTTGCGCTACAAGAGCAGACTCAACTCTAGCAAAAAAAGTAGCTGCAGACTCCGGTGAAGGAACACTTTGCACCTTATGTCTTTGCAAGCAATTATGCCAACGCAACAAGGCTTGCTGTTCATTTTGTTGAGCTACATTAAATTCTTGACGCTTTAACTTTAAAAATGCACTAGCCTCTTGGTGTTCAATTTCTAGTTGTTCTAAGTCAAGGCGTACACGTTCAGTAGTTGCACACTTTTCTCTTTCATGTTCAAGTAAAATTTCCTTGGCATCAAGCGTAATTGGATCAACCTCAGTAATTTCCGCAAGCACGCATTGCTCTTGAATGCGTCCTTCTAGTTCGTTAAGTTCAAGTTGTAAAACTTGACCCCGATGAGCTAGTTCTTCCATATCATGTGTATATTTTTTACGATCTGAACCAGATCTTGGCATACCACCTGCTAGAGCAACAGCACCAACAAATAACACCAAGTAACATACTATTTGGGTTAAGGGCAAAACTAAATTTTGAGTAATTCTTAATTCATGAATATCAAAATACATAGGAAGAGCTAGACCAGCAAGCCCGCATAATATCACTAAAAACCCCACAACCATTAACAATAAGCTTTTAACTGGTGCAGGTGGTGTACTATTTTGCAATCTATATTTAATCTCTGCAAGGCGTTCTTTTTCCAAAGAAAGATTCGTATACATATGCCTTAAGGTACGAATGGCTTTAGCCCTAGTATCAATATGAGTACGAGAGCTGGTTTCGTTATTGTGCAGATGTTGCTTTAGTCTTTCCAAACGCCCTTTGCTTAAGTCTTCTTTTTCCTGAGCCTGAGCTAAGCTTTGCTCTGCCACGTTAATTTTTTGACGCATTTCTAAGGCTTTTGCGGCACAATCCAAAGCTTCATCCTGTGATTCTCGTAAATTTTCTAAGGTTGGTAAGACATTTTTTATTTGATCCTTAGTAAAAGTTTGACCTACGCATTCACTGAGAGAAAGTGGTGTTAGAGTACGTTGAAAAGTTTGCATTGTGCTTTGCAAGCTCAGTTCTTTTTCTGCAATTCCTTTAACTGCATTTTCCAAATTAGTTCTTTGTTTTTGCAACTCTTCTCTCTCATGCTTTTCAATGGGAGCTAAGGGTTCAGGTAAAAGATCTAAAGCTTTTTGAGCCAACTCTACCTGATGTTGCGCACTTACAACTAATCCATTACTTTTTTCAAGATGTAAGGTAATGGAAGCAGCAGCTTGTTCAGCGGAATATATATTAGCAATTTTCTTTTCCAACTCACTGCGAGCAACCAAAGACCTATTTGTCGCATGAATACGTTCGCAAGTCCACTTAGGTCCAAGATCCGCAAGGTGTTGTTCTAACTGACTTTGAGCTCTTTGCAAATGCGTTGCATGGCTTTCCAAGCCTTCTTGGGCTTGTCGAAAGGCTGTTTTTTGTTCACTTAAAGACTGCAATGTTAAACGATGTGTCAATAAATTTTCATCAATGACTAACTCATTTAATTTATTCTCTAATTTTTGACATCTTCCTTGCTCAGTATGTATGCGTCTTGTGCCTTCTTGACATAACAATAGAGCACGCTCAAGTCTTCCAGCTCCATCCTCAGGAAATGAATTAGGGACATAATCTAATCGAGACAGTTGACTTTGTACTGTTTGCCATTCATCCCACTGTTTCCATACTCCAAGTTGGCGTTCTGCATCTCGTCTTTCCTGTTCTGATAGAGTTTTATTTGCACGCAAAATTTTTAATTCTTCTTCTAATGCTTGATATTTTTGACTAAGGTCATCATATTGCGCACATTCAAGCTTAATAATACGAATTTCTTTTTGCACTTTTTCCAAAGAACGCAAGGCTTGATTAATAGTTGGTGCACTGCCCTTTACTTTAAAGAGTTTTTCCATCTTTTGATTAAATTCTTTTAGCACTGCACCAGGGGAACGTAGCCCCATACCAAAACTTGCGCCATAAAGGGCATGACGCACTTCATCATCTTTCAGACTATCAAAGACTTGTAATTCACTTAAAGAAAAACCAAAAACATTGCGATATACCTGTCTAGTCACACCGGATAAAAAATTTTCCAGCATGCTACTTTCAAGCATTGCCCCTTGAGCATCACTTAAAACTAAACTATCCTTACCTTTTGATGGTCTACGAATAATATTTACAAGACCTATATCTTCAAAATCCACTGAAAGAGAGCCACCCAACAAACCACTACTACCGGGCAATAATGTTGCGTAATTGCGCTCTTGCGCTTCCTTGGTGCGGGCGTTGGGATATCCCGTTAACATAGTGCGCAAAAATTCTAAACATGTAGATTTTCCTGCTTCATTTTTACCAAGAAAAATTACTAAACCTGGCGATAGGTTTTCTACATTAACATTTGAAAAAACTCCAAAATTATCTATCCGAAAAGATTGAATGTACATTAATGTTTCTCCATAATGTCAGCGCATATTCTTTGCGCAATTTCCACAAGTTCTTGACTATCTTCAATTTCAGGGCTTTGTATAATATGCTTAAGCCTTGTAGATGCAAACAAGGGTTGTAATGCATTTTGTACAAAATCTTGAGCAGTTAGTTTATCTTGTACTAAGTTAAATCCAAGGCGTAGAGTTTCACCTAATAAATCATCACGCCTACTCATTTCATCAAGGTCTAGTATAGGTGATGTTTCCAGCACTATATCTTTAACCCAAATAAGACAATGTTTAGATAAATGATCACTATCATCCTGATTTTGCAAACGTGAGACAAATTCTTCACAAAAATCATTATGCCTAAGCGGACCATCTAAAATTGTGTGCCCAGTTAGATTAATGCGCACAATTACTGCTTGACAATGAATAGGGCAATTTGCTGCTACATCCTCTAAAGCTTCTTGAATGCGCTCTACAACTTCGTCAATTAGTTCCAATGAATCAATAGCTATATCACACTTTTCCCATAAGACCGAGCCTAGTGGATAAAAATTTGAGCTGATAGAAAAAGGCATACCATGTTCTTGCGGATTAACTTCAACTAAATAACATCCTTTAATGCCTTGTTCATTAATATGCAAACCTTGAGTACTGCCGGAATAAGCTATAAAGGGCTTTTCTTGAACAATTCTTCCATCATGAACGTGACCAAGTGCAAAGGCGTCAAGCCCTGTAGATTCTAAATCACGAACAGAGCATGGTGCATAGCGATCTGCCGGAGGCACACTATCTAAGGCGCAATGCAAAAGACCAAGTTGAAACAAGTCTTTATGTTCACCCCTGAGCCTTGAAAAAGTTTTAGCGAGATTGCGACTTTCTTTAGGGCTGTTATGACTTATACCATGTACAACCGCCATAGGCACTTGCCGACTTTTATGCATAACTAATTGATAACTACCCTCAGCGTCAAAAATAGTTGTATTGTCAGGCCATTTTATAGTTTTTAAGCGTGTGGAAATTGGATCATGATTTCCATGTACAATAAAAACCGCAATGCGTAATTGTTGTAAACGTACGCAAGCATCACGCAAAGCCAATTGCGCTTTTAAACTATGATCTTCTTCATTGTATATATCACCAGCTAAAACCAAAAAATCCGGCTTTTCACGTTCGCAAAGAACAACTAGTCTTTCAAGGGCAGTAAAGGTAGCATTAGTCAATACTTCATCAAGTTGGCTATGCTCAAGCCCATGTTGACGACGCAAGCCTTTAAAAGATACATCAAGATGTAAATCAGCAGCATGTATATAACGTACAGGAAACATATGGAGTTTCTCCTCAAGTAAAGTGCCTTTCAATTTTTACAAATAGCAAAACAAAGCCTAAAAAGACATTAGCTTTAAAAAATACTTAGGAAAACGCTGATTGATTTTTTAAATCCAAAACTATTAAAAAAACATTCATCTTCAAAAAAAAAATTTAATCAGAGCTTCCTTAGTTTAACATAGATAGGGAAAATTCTACACACAGTTAAAGTCTATATTCTATTATGTTGGTCGTAAAGAAAATTCTAGAACTTTTCACAAAAAAAGCAAGTGATTTTATAGATAAAACTTGAATCACATCATTTTGAGTTTTCAATTAAGATGTAACATGAGTAAATAATAAAGTAAATTATCTAAGATAGTTTTAAAAGAGAGTAGATTTTTTGCATATCTAAGCTTTCCCGTACTACATTTGCCAATTTATCAAGATCTTTTTCTAAGCTATAAGGCGTAATATCATTTACTACTTCAAAGCCTTTATATAGTCGTATTATATTAAGCATATGGCGGCGAAAAACATCATTATCCAAAATACCATGAATATAAGTACCAAATATAGTTTGCTTTTCGCTTGTAACTTCATAACCTAAAGCTTGCCCATCCACATTATGTAATATAGGAACACATCTAGCCTGCTTTTGCAAAGTATCACTTTTATAATCGCTTATTTGCTCAGTTACACCATGGTGAATTTCATAACCGTGAATGGGCATTTCCTTATAACTCACCGAGCAACGTCCAAGAATCTTGTCTGCCTGCATTGAGGTCTTTAAGGGCAAAAGACTAAAAGCATTTATACTTTTTCTATCTGCGCTTTCATAACCACAACTATCTTCAATACTTTGTCCAAGCATTTGCAAACCACCACAAATTCCCAAAATATAGGGTATTTCCGTATGGATATTTTGCACCGCTTCTATTAAGCCTTTTTCTTGTAAATGTTGTAAATCTGCTAAAGTATTTTTAGTGCCTAGCAAAATTAACATATCAGGCTTACCAAGTTCATCCCTATGACGTACCATCCGTAAATGCACGTCGGGTTCAACTTTTAATGCATCCAAATCAGTAAAATTACTTAAATGCTTTAAATCTAAAATGGCAACATCCAAAATATGCTTGTTACTTTGATAATGCTTTTTGACCTGTGGACCATATAATCTAAATGATACAGAATCTTCCTCTGGCAATTGAAGATTTTCAATCCAAGGAATAGTACCAAGGAAGGGTTTATTAGTCATACTCTCAATGGGCGCAAAGGCAGTTTGTAGTAGCGACAAATCACCTCGAAATTTATTTAGAATAAAACCTGCAACCATTTTTTTTTCATCTTCTTCTAATAAAACCATAGTGCCTACAAGGGATGCAAATGCACCGCCTCGATCTATATCCGAACAAAGAAGAACTGGCGCACAAGCATGCTTAGCTATTGCCATATTTACAATATCATTGGCTTTTAAATTAATTTCTGCCGCAGAGCCAGCTCCCTCAATAACTATCACATCAGCTGTTGTGCTTAATGACTTATAGGCAGAAACAACTGCTTCCCAAGCATTTGCTTTATATGACATATACTCTCTAAAGCGCATATGTCCTACTGCTTTTCCAAGTACAATTACCTGCGATCCTAAATGGCTATTTGGTTTTAATAACACTGGATTCATATGAACATGAGGTTCACGCTTACAAGCCACGGCTTGCAAAGCTTGCGCACGTCCAATTTCACAGCCATCAAGGGTAACAAATGAATTTAATGCCATATTTTGTGCTTTAAAAGGAGCTGGATTTAGCCCATCTTGAACAAAGATACGGCATAGGGCAGCCGTTAACAGTGACTTACCTGCATTGGAACATGTGCCCTGAATCATTATAGAAGGAATTTTTTTTTGCATTATTTATAAAATTATTTTGATCAATATACAATTTGACTTCTTGGTATATTTATTCATTGCAAACTAGTCACAAGGTTTTAGCCATCTAAAACAACAAAAAACATCATTAGTACAGTCACATACATTACAAAAACGACTGCAACAACCATCATTGTATTCTTTGGGATCTACACCACCATTTAAGGCACGTCTCTCGTCCCTTACTTTGAGAAAAGCCATTTTCATAGCTTCTCCAAATTCACCGTTCATGGCGTCTTCCTTTACTGTACAACTTTTCAAATAATCGTATGCGTCATTAAGATTACCTTGTTCGTAAGCAATAAGCCCCTGAATATAATAGGCTCCGGGATCCTCATAAAAAGCCATACGTTGATCTTCATCAGTGTTCATACTTTTTGCACGGTACACTTCCAAAATAGCCTTTGCTTCTGTCAAGCGTTTTTCACGAATCAAAGTCACAGCTTTGTTAACATCCTGACTTGTCATAAATAAAGATCTATCAACCATACTCTTATCCTTCTTTTTTTATTTGATTTTTATAAAGAATTCTTCTTTGTGCCTGCGCCAAGCCAAGCTTTAAAATATTTTCTAAAGTATTGGTGTAATATCCTTTTTCAAGTTCTGAAAAATAAAAATTTACTCTGCCTACACATTGATTGAGTAAGGCGTTAGCTTCAAACTTTAAATCTTCTTCGGCAATGCCTCGCAATTGCATATGGTACACAAGTGGATTAAATTTATTATTCTTCACATCATTTTCAAAGTCATCCATAGCATCAATTAAATAGGCCCAACGCCCTAAAAAAAATCCCAAACGGTTGAGCGACGAACTTTGATCTTCGTTTATTTCCTCAAAAAAAAGACTAACCGCTTTTGCAGTTGGTCTTGTAAAATTATCTATGGAAAAAGCCTCGTATAATTCACAATTTTCCATAAAAGATATTTCTCCCGATGCGTTTAACACAGCTTTTGAAAATGCTTGTGGCCATAACTCTTTTTTATTTTCCGCAAGACATTGTTCTTGTGTTAAATTTTCCAGAATGTGAGAAAAATGTGGATAATGCTTTTGAGCTTTTTTGATAGCTCTTGAAAAAAATAGTAGTAAAAATCTTGCCCCCATTCTTCTTTTAAAATTTTCATCCGCAAGGGTATCTAAAAGCTTATGATAGGTCATAAGTATGGTAATAGCGGCGGCTTTATCATAAATTTCGTCTTCATTGTTAATGCAATAACATGTTCTAAGCGATTTTAAAAAACAGTGTTTTTCTTTTTTATAGATGGGAGCTTCTCTCTTATAATTCAAGCTCAACATTGTATAAAAACAAAGATCGAAACTAAGAAAAAATCTTGTCATGAATCCATAATTTTTCGCCAATTTTTTGCAAAGAGTACAATAAATAGCTCTATATTCATCGTATTCTTTAACTAAAAGCACAGCCTTATAAGGTGTAACATAGCCAAACATACAAAAAATCCTTCAAAAATTTCTTGTGTAAATTTCCTTAAATTTGTAAGTTATCAATTATAAAAAGAATTTACATGTTTCCTTAGCATACTGTCAACACTTTTTTATATATGTACAATGCCTTCCAGTAAAAATGTCTCTTGAATAACTCATAATTTTGCATTTTTTGATAATTTTTTCAAGCTTAGTGGCTAAACTTAGGGAAACGCTGATTTAATCATTTTTTGAGGGGGGAAGGGAAA
>CAYJDL010000070.1:0-9387 GCA_964368885.1 uncultured Desulfovibrionaceae bacterium
CAAGCTACTGTTGCTGAAGCTGTAAACCTTAACCCTCAGCTACATATTATAGCTAGAACTCGTTTTATGACCCAAGTTAGTACCTTGCAAAACCTTGGAGCTTCAGATGTAGTTACCGAAGAGTTTGAAACTTCAGTAGAGGTTTTTTCTCGTGTGCTTCATCAATATATGATTCCAAAACAAGATATTGACTCTATTACTGCTTCAATTAGGCAAGAAAATTATGATATGTTGCGTACCACTTGGCAACAATCTGGTGATTTAGCAACGCTTGTAAATCAATTGCCAAATGTAGGCAGCCTTGCCATACGTTTGGAAAATAATGCGCCTCTTTGTAATATAACGCTTGAAGATTCTGCTTTGCGTAAAGACCATGACGTAATTGTTGTTGCTATCAATAGGGAAGGTTCATTTGTATCAACGCCTGACGCAAAGTTTTTATTAAAAGAAGGTGATGTTGCCTATATTTTCGGAAATCATGATAAGCTTAAACAAGCTACTAAACTTTTTAAAACTTTTAAACACAATATATAATAGGAAATGCTGATTTATTATTTTTTCTAATGAAAGTTTTTACCAAGAAAAAAAAGAATAAATCAGCGTTTCCTTAACTATTATTACTGATTATTTTTTCTATCGTTAAGCATTTTTACCGCACAAAATTTACCACACATAGCGCAAACCTCTTCATCTTTATGCGGCTTACGGCGTATGGTTACAGTTTCTGGATCAAGAGCCGCCTTGGTCATGCCTTCCCAATCCAATTTTTTTCTAGCTTCATTCATATCCTTTTCACGCAAAATAGCATGCTTACGTCCAAGGGCAAGCTCTCCGGCTTGTGCAGCAATTTTTGAAGCAATGATTCCGGCTTTTACATCTTCAACATTTGGTAAGGCTAAGTGTTCAGCTGGAGTAAGATAGCATAAAAAGTCAACGCCTGCTTGAACGCCTATGGCACCACCAATAGCACCAGCTATGTGATCATGTCCGGCAGCACTATCCATGGTTAATGGTCCAAGTACATAAATAGGTGCATTATAAGTTAGCCTTTTTGTAGTTTGAATTTGTGAGGCGATTTGGTGGATTCTGACATGCCCAGGCCCTTCAACCATGGTTTGCACACCATATTCTCGAGCTGCCCTAACCAATTGCCCAAGATTAATAACTTCTTCTATTTGAGCTGCATCTCCGGCATCTTCTCCGGCACCCGGTCTTAAAGCATCACCTAGGGAAATGGTAACATTATATTTTAAGCAGATTTCAAGTAAGCGATCATAATGCTCATAAAGAGGATTTTCTTTATCATTATCAAGCATCCAACGTGCAAGCATTGAGCCACCTCTTGAAACTATACCCATTACTCGACCATATTGCTCATGGCTATCATCTCCAAAACATGCACCTTTTTTGGTAATTGCGCAATGTAATGTCATATAATCAACGCCTTGCTTGGCTTGCTTTTCTACTTCTGCAAAAAGCATTTCCACATCCATGGAAGAAATTGGTAAATCATTTGATAAAATCTGCTTACCAACTCCATACATGGGAACTGTGCCAAGAGGCTTTTGCCAAGCATCAAGCATGGAAGTGCGAATTAAATCTAAATCACCATCAATGGACAAGTCCATAATGGTATCAGCTTGTAATTCTTCACAAACTTTTATTTTATTCTTTTCCATTTCAAGGCAATGCGTAAGGGGAGAGGTGCCAATATTGGCATTAATTTTTACTTTAGCAGGTTGACCGATAATAATAGGCTGTAAATTTTTATGATTTGGATTTCCTAGTAAAACCATAGTTCCGGCATTTAATCCGGCCTCAATTTCTTCTAACTTTAGATTTTCATATTGAGCAAGTTCTTGACCATGCTTTGCAAATAAATCCCTTAAGATTTTGTTTTTTGAGAGCATAAATTCTCCTTTGGCACAAAAAATGCGCCTAAATAATAGTTAGACGCTAGTTTACACCAAAAGAATAAGGTAAGCTTTCCTACGGCAGAATTACCGGCGTCAGGTTCAAAGGGTCAGGAATAATTCCTATCTCAGCCTTACGGCTCCCCTAGCATTTTTATTTAGTAGTTTTTTACGTCTATGAAGTCAAGCTTTATTTATAAAAAAGCTGATTTAATCAGTGTCGCCTTATTATACTTTACGCAAAAAAATGTGTAAGAACATTTAAATAATAATATTTTACATTTTTATCTTGACAGAAAGGCTAGCTATGTCTACCTAGAGAGACATTATTTATAAGGAGATGTGACTATGGCTGAAGATATTCGTTTATTTAAGTTAGTGACTGGTGAAATTATAATTGGAAATTATGATGCAGATGTGGATATTGTTGACGATGTTGCTACCTTGCAAAGTGTACCCATGCAAGGTGGTGGGATGCAGATGATGATTGTGCCTTATGGCGTTCCTTTTGAAAATACATTATGTGGTAAAATCGAAGGAAACAATATTTTATATCGTTATCAAGAGCTTCCAGCAGAAATTAAAGAAAAATATATTGAAGTGCGTGAAACCATTAAAACTAAGGGTGGTATGGGCACATTGCAATTTGGAGCTAAACCTGCTGAAACTAGCAAGATAATTAAAAATTAATAGTTTTAATATTTAAAAGTCCTACATTAAATAATATGTAGGGCTTTAATTAAAGTAATTAAACCTGTTTATTGTACACCTTGAACATTTAAGATAATAAATTTTAACAATACAAAAAATTATAAGAATATAATATGCGAGAGTTTTTACCCATACTCCCAAGGCCAAGTCGTTATTTAGGCATTGAAGAAGGTGCTGTGCATAAAGATGCTAATAAATGTAATTTACGTATGGCCCTTGCTTTTCCGGATACTTATGAAGTAGGCATGTCTTATCTTGGGCAAAAAATTCTTTATGCAATCATGAATGCTCATGAATCGTGGTGGGCAGAAAGGGTTATGGCACCATGCGCAGAAAGTGCTCAGATTTTACGTCAAAATGAAATTCCTCTAAGCACTTTAGAATCAGATACACCTTTGAACCAAATGCATCTTATAGGATTTTCTTTAACCCATGAATTAGCTTATACTAATATTTTATATATGTTAGACCTTGGGCATATTCCTTTGCGCACAGAGCAAAGGCTTGCCATTAGTAATGACCTTTTTAGTAGCCCTATAATTATTACCGGTGGTGGAGCAACTTTAAGTGCTGAACCTTTAGCACCATTTATGGATCTTATGGTGCTTGGTGAAGGCGAAGAGGTTTTAGTTGATATTGCAAATCTTCTTATTAAGGCAAGAGAAGAAAATTGGGCTAGAAGTAAATTTTTGGAAAATGCACGCCATATTCATGGAGTTTATGTACCTTGGTTATTTACAGAAAATGATGATGGAACTTTAAGTGCCCGATTTGAAGATTATACAAAAATATATCGACGCATTGTAAGCCAAATGCGAAATGCACCCTACCCTATTTCGCAAGCTGTGCCTATTGGGGCTGTGCATAATCGCTTATCCCTTGAAATTGCAAGGGGTTGCACTAGGGGATGTCGCTTTTGTCATGCTGGTATGGTTTATAGACCTGTAAGAGAGCGATCATTAAGTGATATAAAAAATATTCTAAATCAATGCCTTACACAAACAGGTTTTGATGAAATATCTTACCTTTCTTTAAGTACAGGCGATTTTTCGGCTTTAAAATCTTTATTTATGGATACAATAGATCGTTGTGCCGCTGAACAAATTTCTGTTTCGCTACCATCCTTAAGAGTGGGCTCTGTTGATGATAGCATTATGCAGCGAATGTCCGAAATTAGACGAACCGGTGCAACCTTAGCCCCAGAAGCCGGCAGTCAGCGATTAAGAGATGTCATAAATAAAGGTGTGAGTGAAGAGGATTTACTCTTACACGTTCAAAAATTAATGGAATATGGTTGGCAACAAGTTAAATTATACTTCATGATTGGCCTGCCGACTGAAGAATATGCCGACCTTGATGCCATTGTGCAATTGTGCTTAAAGGTGCGTGATGTTGCCGGAAGAAGTGCGCCTAGACTACAAGTAACGGCTGCCATTTCGCCCTTTATACCAAAACCATTTACGCCATTTCAATGGGAAGCTCAATTAAGCTTTGAAGAAATTCAAACACGCATTATGTACTTGCGTGACGCATTTAAAATGCACAAAGGCTTAAAAATGCGTTGGCATGAACCCTCTATGAGTCATTTAGAAGGGATTTTATCTCGAGGCAATAGAAAATTAGCCGATGTGGTGGAAAAAGTATATTATGCCGGAGGTATTTTTTCATCATGGGTGGATGGATTTGATATAAAACCTTGGCTAGAAGCCATGCAAAGCTTTAACCTTGACCCTGAAGAATATATAGGGCGACGAAATATTGATCAACCCTTGGCTTGGGATCATCTTGACTGTGGCGTAAGTACTGAATATTTATTAAAAGAGCTCAATAAAGCTCTGGATGGTAAGGTGACTAAAGATTGTCGTTATCATGCTTGTGGCAATTGTGGAGTTTGTGACACTAAAGCCTCACCTTCACGTTTACCAAAGATTCAAAATGAAGAAATTAAACAAATCCTAAACCTTACATACAGGGATCAGGAAGCTCACAAGCCTAATCTAGATTCAGAAGGAAAGCTTGTGCTTCCTCCTAGAGTGAAGGCTAAGCCACCCACTATTGCCCCTGAGCTTAAAGTTAAAGCCATGCAATATCGAATCTGGCATAGCCGAAAAGGTTTATCGGTTTTCTTAAGCCAATTGGAATTTCAAGCAGCTCTTGAGAGATCTTTACGCCGAGCTCAAATACCTATGACGTTCTCCCAAGGTTTTCACCCACTACCGCTGATTTCTTTTGGTAGAGCCTTGCCTGTTGGTGTTGGAAGCTGTGCTGAATGGTTTGCCATTACCATAAGAGAAAATCTTTCTTCTGAAGAAGTTGCATCACGACTAAAAAAACATTTGCCACAAGGTATGGAATTATTAGACGTTATACCAACAACAACTGCCAAACGTACAGAACAAGCTATACAAGAAAAGTTTTGTCTAAGTTATAAAAATTCAAAAAAAAATATGGACAAATTTATTCAAACG
This sequence comes from uncultured Desulfovibrionaceae bacterium, assembly GCA_964368885.1. Taxonomy (GTDB): domain Bacteria; phylum Desulfobacterota; class Desulfovibrionia; order Desulfovibrionales; family Desulfovibrionaceae; genus CAYJAD01. Next base: position 5,093 of record CAYJDL010000070.1, read on the forward strand.
TGGCATTGTTTCTTTGAAAATTCTAGCGTACTTTGGACAAAGCAGAGTAAAAAAGGTTCTCGTACCCTAGATATTCGTGCTCTCATAAACGAGGCTTGTGTGGATTCGCAGAAAGGAACAGTTGCTTTTACAACTAGTTGGGAACAAGGATACCTATCGCCCTTATCCCTTGTATTAGCAGTCTTAGGACAAGAGTACTTAATGCATATTTATTTAGAAAAAACGGAGCAGGTATTTGCTGATGGAGGCACGTACCCCCTAAGGCCTTGAGGTTTATTATGGCTACAAGAACAGTTTTTACAGAGGACATTCCCTTTTCGTTGCGGCTAAAATCATTAACAAACGACGAATTACTAGACATTTGGGCAGAAACCCAAGAACTAGAAAGAGTATTACGTGAAGAATGGGGGGCAGACGTAGAGCTTGCTTTCGAGTATGAAAAATACATCATACTTGAGTTGCGAACTCGTTGTTGCCAAAAACTTTTCTCTGCAAAAACTTAGGCGTAGTTTTATACTTAATGCGAAAATTTTATTGCAATATGCAACCATATATTGAAAGATTGAATTCTTAGTTTAACACTATTCAAAGCATTTTGCATACACAATTAATATTAACCCCTTTCGCTCCACACCGAAAGGGGTTTTTTTGGTGAAAAAAGAATAAATCAGCATTTATGTAAATTAAAAACTTCGTATAACACCTTAACAACTTCTTGTACATCATCATCGCTCAAAGTGCGTACATCAAGGCAAAAACTATTTTCCTCCAAACGCCCTAAAAGAGGTGGAGTGGTGTTTAGTAATTTTTGTTTAAGTTGAGTGCTGGAGATATTTTTAGGCTTAATACATACTAAAGTAGTGCGCAAATCACGTTCCGGAAAAGAGCCTCCTCCCACTCTTGAAACATCATCTTGTAAGCTTAAGCTCATATGCGCATGAAAGTGTTCTTGCAATAAATTTAATAATTGCTGAGCTTTTTGCAAAATATCTTGAGCTGACATGGTAATCATGCGTAAAGTAGGAATATGTTGTAAGGCTTTTTCCACATCGGTATAAATGCGCAACGTAGCTTCAAGGGCAGCTAGTGTGCATTTGTCACAGCGCAAAGCTCTATGTAAGGGATTGTTGCGCATTTTATCGACATATACTTTGTCACCTACTATAATTCCGGCTTGTGGGCCGCCTAAAACTTTATCGCCGGAAAAAGTAACCACATTTACACCACTTTTGACTACATCTTGGACTGTTGGCTCATCAGGTAAACCATACGCACTTAAATCTATTAAGGAACCGCTTCCAAGGTCTTCAATTACAGGTAAATTATATGTCTTACCTATATTGACCATTTCAGCAAGTGAAACATCTTTGTGAAAGCCAACTATGCGATAGTTAGAAGTGTGAACTCTTAGCAAAGCAACAGTTTTTTCATTAATTGCTTTTATATAGTCCTTAGCATGGGTTCTATTGGTGGTGCCCACCTCTCGTAAAAAAGCATTACTCTTTTCCATTACATCGGGAATGCGAAAGGAGCCTCCTATTTCTACAAGTTGACCTCGTGAAACTATAACTTCGCCTCCTTTACAGAGTTCGTCAAGCGTAAGTAAGACTGCGGCAGCATTATTATTCACCACCATGGCCGCTTGCGCTCCGGTAATATGGCAAAGCAAATCCTCCACCAAGGCTTGACGACTTCCTCGTCCACCGGTGGACAAATCAAGCTCCACATTACTATAACCTACTATAGCTTGCTCTATGGCTTGCACTGCTGCTTTTGCCAACACTGAGCGTCCCATATTGGTATGAATAACCACGCCGGTAGCGTTTAAAGTACGGCACATGCGTGGCTTGGTATTTTGTATTACATAATTTAACATTTGAGGATACAAAAGCTCTAAACTAGGCTTAGTCATTTCCTTACCATCTTTAATAGCCATACGAATGGAATTTAAAAATTCTTTCACAGCTTTATGTAAAAGGGGTCGGGGAATATCTTGCAATTTTTCTTCTTTGGCTAAAGCTACAAGACAAGAATCCATGGAAGGAATTGACCTTAATAAAGTATTCATACTACCTCATTCTTAATATAATAATACTATTGTTGACAAATATTTTCTTGTATTTTAGATAAAATAAAAATGCTAAATAATATCCACCCACCAGTTTTGTACAACTAGATAATCATAAATTAAGTGATTAGCAAGACTGTTTTGGCAACAAACATTCATTAAAATTTTAAGGAAATGTATTTTAGACATGTAATTGATTTTATATGGGAAAACTTTATTGTTTAATGTAGCTTGAAAAATGGATTGCCACGCAAAAACGCTAATCATTCCATTTTTTAATGTAAATTTAGAAGCGTTTTTTCTCGCAATGACTTTGCGTGTCACCGTAAGTCACTGCGAGGAGAGTCGCACTGCTCTTTTTTGTTAAGCCATTGACTTTGTGCGACTCGACTTGGCAGTCCATGTCTTTAAAAATCACGTTAAACAATGAATAATTACACGTCTACGAATATACTTACTGACTAAAGGCAATAGCCACATAAGGTAAAAATCATGATTGAAATTAAAGGAAAGTACAATATAGCAAAAATTTTTACGGATGTGGTGGATTCTGTTTCTACTGAACAAATTACCGGACTTTGTGACATGCAGGCATATTCAGATTCTAAAATCAGAATTATGCCTGATGTTCACGCTGGTGCCGGTTGTACCATTGGCACAACTATGACCATTAGCAAAAATGTTTGCCCTAATTTAGTTGGTAATATTGGAAAGGATATTCCGAATAATTTTTTTCAAAGCCTAGACAAGTTTATCAGAAAAGATATTCCACATGGAAAGGGTGTGCATAACGAGCACAATCCTACATTTGAAGATGTTTTTAAGCCAAAACTTTTACAAGATTTAGAAAACAAACGCTTAGCAGATTTAGATTTAAAAAGAGCCGCTCGATCTTTAGGATCACTTGGAGGCGGAAATCATTTTATTGAAGTAGGTAAAGATAAAGACGAAAATTACTGGGTAACTGTGCACTCCGGCAGTAGAAATATAGGCAACCAAATTGCTCTTATTTTCCAAAAAGAAGCTGTAAAAATTTGTAAAGATGACGTGCATAAAAATCTTAGCTATTTAACAAAAGATGATTTATTTGATGAATATATTGCAGCTATGCACATTATGCAAGATTATGCCTCGTGCAACCGTGATATTATGGTATCAAAAATACTCTCACACTTTGATTATGAAATAGATAAAAACAATAAAATTGAAACAATTCATAATTATATTGATTTTTCAAATGAAAAATCTTTAATATTAAGGAAGGGGGCTGTATCTGCCAAGTTAGATGAACTTTTACTTGTACCATTTAACATGAGAGATGGAATTATTATTGCTAAAGGCAAGGGAAATCCAGATTGGAATTACTCTTCTCCACATGGTGCCGGAAGAATTTATGCTCGCATAAAAGCTAAACAAACCCTCAACTTGAAGGAATTTAAAACAAGTATGCAAAATGTTTATTCAACTTGTATATCTGAACATACTTTAGATGAATCACCTATGGCATATAAAAGCATGGATAATATTCTTATACATATTGGCGATACAGTTGAAATTATAGACACAATTAAGCCTGTATATAACTTCAAGGCTTCTTAAAAGCTTCTGCAAAATTTTATAAAAAGAATTGCTTCATCGAAAATTACTAGTAATACCTGATTTAACAACAAAAATCATTATGAACACATCGAAGCAGTACATTTGCCTCCATTTTAGGAATTGTGCAAAACCCTAATATGGTATACTTCTAACACAAACGAGAGAGGGTAAAATATGTTTTCAAATGGAATTACTGTTATATATGTTTTTTTTGTTAAAGAAGAGTTGTATGAAACATTTTTAGACAAAGCAACATTAGGTATATCAATGATACGGCAAGAAAAAGGATGCTTACAGGCTTTTTTATATAAAGAACCACAATTTCATCAAAAATTTATCATGATCGAATCATGGAAAGATGAAAAGCATTGGAAAAATTTTTTGCAAAGTTCAACATCATTTTGGTTATCAGAACATGTTGCGCCTCTTACCAGTAATTGGAAAATACGCAAGTTAAATTTGTGTGCAATATAAGACTTAAAATAATATCATTAGGGCATTTTATCCTAATGTATAATTTAGCAAAGGAAACAAAAAGATTTTTTCGACAGGAAAAATCTAATGAAAGTTTTTTTGAAGGGAGTCTGGTTGAAATTATAGACACAATTAAGCCTGTGTATAACTTTAA
>CAYJDL010000070.1:9397-11007 GCA_964368885.1 uncultured Desulfovibrionaceae bacterium
CGAGCTTTTTCGGTCATGTATGTATCAATCCCTCAAAGCTCGTTCATCTTCCCTAATAAATCACAAAAATTCGAAATTTGACAACATTATTTAAGAAAATATTGATTTATTATTTTTTTTTTGGGAAAAACCTCTCTCAGAATTATTTTGCACCACGACTTTCAAGGAATTTCACCAGCTTTTCATCTTTATTTTTTTTCGCATAGTCAAGAGCAGTTTGTCCTCGTTTATCCTTTAAATTAAAGCTCACCCCATTGTCTAAAAGTATTTGCGCCGATTCTACTGTCTTATCACCGGTAAGATACATAAGTGCCGTTTTACCATCATCGTCTTGTATTTTTACTTTGGCACCTCTTTTGATAAGTTCTTGAATTTTATCACTACGAGAGTTATCAGCAGCATACATGAGAACAGTACGCCCAGAATCATCTTGAGCATTTACTTTTGCTCCCTTTTCAAGAAAAATATTAAAAAGACGATTATCTTTCGCTAGGCAACTTAACATTAAAGGGGTTACTACACGCTTAGACTTCACATTTACAGAAGCATTTTTTTCAAGAAGAAAATCTATTATTTCAGAACATACTACTTCTGATTCACGTGCTATATTATCTGGAATCATATTATTCCAGACGCTTAATGTAGCACACCAGCTTGCATGAACAAGAGGAGTACCACTTTTATCTTCAGCATTGACGTCTGCGCCATATTTAAGCAAAATTTTAACAACTTCTATATCATAATGAAATTGTAAATTAATTGACATTGGATAGCCAAGTGTAGAATATGTATTAGGATTTGCCTTGTTTTGCAAAAGAAATTTAATAAACTCCATTTTATTATCTCGAATAGCAAGCGCAAGCGCTGTATTTCCACCTTGATCTTTAGCATCTATGTCCGCTTTGTCTCTAATAAGTTGCTTAAGCAAAGCCATATCTCTTAAATTAACTGCATCTGGCACGTTGAAAGGAGATTTATTATTTGGGTTTAAAAGTTTTATGCTTGTGTAATGTTTACGTTCTATGGCTTCTGATAGAGGATTCAGCACACTATGCTTTGAATTTAGAACTGCCCCTTTGTTGATAAGTAACCTTACTAAGTCTGCGTGATCAGTGTATCCAGGATAACGAGAAGTTTAATATAATAATGGAGTCATATTATCACTTGGATTGACACGATTAACATCAGCTCCTTTCTCAATAAGAAATTTTACTATCTCAGGAGAAATATCATCAATATAAAGTGCAGTCATCAAAGGAGTTTGACGAGTATCATCAAAGCCATTAACGCTAGCTCCTTTCTCCACAAGATACTTAACTATATCTAGATGTCCATAAGCAACGGCGTAAGTAAGAGGGGTAAAATCATCACCCTCTACCTTATGAATATCAGCTCCTGCTGCAATCGCCTTTTGCACATCCGCTAAAGTCGCCTCTTCCCAAAATAAATCATCTCCAAAGTCATCTGCAAAAACCTGAGAAGAAAACAAATAAACACAAAACAGGCACATTACAATATAAGAAAAGGTTTTGTTCATTTTATTTCCTATAAAAAATACTGTAAAATGATTTTTTATAATTGCAACAGCATGCATATTATACACACTATTT
>CAYJDL010000071.1:0-6425 GCA_964368885.1 uncultured Desulfovibrionaceae bacterium
CACCTACGTTACAACTATGAGCAACAGCAAAATTACACTGGTAAGCGTTCACCTTTCTGGACCACAGTGCGTATGGCTGCTGACAAAGAAACCAAGAAAATCGTGGCTATGGAATCCGATTGGATTGTTGACCATGGTCCTTATTCTGAATTTGGTGACCTTTTAACTCTACGTGGCGCACAATTCTGCGGCGGTGGTTATAACATTCCAAACATCCGTGGTCTTGGTCGCACTGTTTGTACCAACCATGCTTGGGGTTCAGCTTTCCGTGGTTACGGCGGTCCTGAAATTGAGTTTGCTTCTGAAAGATTTGTTGATGATTTGGCCCATAAGCTTGGCATTGATCCAGTTGAGTTCGGTCCTATCAACCTCTACAGAGAAGGCGACACTAACCCATCTCAGCAAACACCTGAAGTATTCTCCTACGCTGAAATGTTTGAAATTATGCGTCCTAAGTACGAAGCTGCCATGGCAAAAGCCAAACAAAACTCCACTGCTGAAGTTAAGCGTGGCGTAGGTGTTGGTCTTGGTGCTTATGGTGCAGGTCTTGATGGTCCTGACTCTTCAGAAGCTTGGGTTGAGCTTAATGAAGATGGTGGCGTAACTGCTTATGCTTGTTGGCATGACCATGGTCAAGGTGCTGACGCTGGTCTTTTAGGTAGCGTACATGAAGCCTTACGTCCATTAGATATGCCTATGGATAAAATCCGCATGGTTATGAACGATACCGACAAAGCTCCTAACTCTGGCCCTGCTGGTGGTTCTCGTTCTCAGCCAATGGTTGGTAATGCTTTAAGACTTGCTGGTGAAGCCCTTGTTGACGCTATGCGTAAACCAGAAGGTGGATTCCATGACCATGCAAGCTTAAAAGCTGCTACTGGCGAAACCCTTTACAAAGGTACTTTCACTGCTCAAGCTGAGCATTGTGATCCTACAACCGGTAAGGGCGCTCCATTCCAGTTCTATATGTATGGTTTATTCCTTGCTGAAGTTGCTGTTGAAGTTGCTACCGGTAAGACCACAGTTGAAGGTCTTGTTGCAATCAACGACATTGGTACAGTAAATAACCGTGCAGTAACCGATGGTCAAATTTACGGTGGTGTGACCCAAGCTCTTGGTCTAGCTCTAACCGAAGATTATGAAGATATTAAAAAGCACAACAACATGATTGGCGCAGGTCTACCTTACATTAAAGATGTACCTGACAACTTTGAAATCATTTATATTGAAACCCCACGTCCCGGCGGTCCATTTGGTGCATCCGGCGTAGGTGAAATTCCTCTTTGTGGTCCTCATGCTGCTATTATCAATGCTATTGATAACGCTTGTGGCGCAAGAGTACGTCATTTGCCAGCTCTACCTGAAAAAGTTTTAGCTGCAATGCCTAAATAATTAAACATATAATTATGGCGCAAGAGTTTTTTCTCTTGCGCCTTTTTAAATAAATACTGTTCAAATCAATTTTATAAGGTTTGAACAAAAATTTTTTTTCATCTTAACTTTAGTGAAAAAAAGTTTTTTACACACCCTCTCAAAAAACTATAATTAATTTAAAATGAAAGAATTTTTTGTTAGAAAAATTCTAATTGAAGTTTTTTTGATGGGGGTCTGGGGGAAACTTTTTGTTCACAAAAAGTTTCCCCCAGAAAAAAATTAACATTTTCTTAACAACTTATTCTAAACAATTTTGCCTTAAAGTTTGTGGAGGTTCTCCTATGTCTCCTATGGATCAAGCAAGTCTTTATGCCACCGAAGCTAACTGCACCCAAGAATATATGCCAAAATGTCAAGTCCATTGCCCCTTGCATATGGATGTGCGTACCTTTATGGCTCATATGGCTGATGGAAAATTAGCAGAAGCTCGCAAGCTAATAGATCGGCATCTTCCTCTTCCTAATATTTTTGTTCATATTTGTGACCACCCATGTCAAAATCATTGTTTGCGCAAGGATTTTGGTGGTAGCCTTGCCATTCAAAGCCTTGAAAGTCTTTGTATGCTTAAAACAAATAAGCAAGGTAAGGGCTTTATGCGTCCGCCTAAAGCGAAAAAAGTTGCCATACTTGGTAATGGTCTTTGCGGTCTTGTGGTAGCATATGAACTTGCAAAAAAAAGCTGGCCTGTGACAATTTTTTATGCTCAAGAAGATAATGGTATTGAAGATTTTATTTGTAAACAATTTCCGAATCTTAGCCTTGAACAAGTGCAAGACGAATGTAATCAATTAGCAAAGCAACATGCTAAATTTTTACCAATTAAGCTTGGTTCTGATTGTTTAAACAATTTAAATGACGAGTTTGACGCTATTTTTATTGATGCACATGCCGCTGCGGAAGTTTTTACAGCTTTAAATACTAAGCCAGATGCTCTAACCTTTCATATCAAAGACAATATTTGTGCGGCTGGGGAACTTTGCCAAAGTCCTACCGGTCATGCTTATGCCTCCCCTGCTACTCAAGCCGGACAAGGGCGTCAAGCTTCTTTAAGTATTGAGCGCATTCTTGGCGGTATTGCACCAGATGCTGGACGAGGAGACCAAGAGAGCACAAAGCAATTACATACCCCTTTAGATGGTTTAGAAAATGTACAAGCTATAATACCAAAAAATGATAGTTTCCAAGAGGACGAAGCAAAAGCCGAAGCAGCACGATGTATTCAATGTCAATGTATGCAATGTGTAAAAAAATGTTTATATTTGCAAAAATATGGTAGCTTTCCACGTTCATACGCCAGACAAATTTACAATAATGCCGCTATCGTTCAAGGTGATCGCAGAGCCAATTCCCTTGTAAATGGTTGCATGATGTGTGGGCAATGTACTGAAATTTGCCCCGAGCGTTTTTCTATGGCCGAGCTATGTTTAAGGGCTAGAGAGGATTTAGTTACACGCAAGCACATGCCTCCCTCTGCCCATGAATTTGCCTTGGAAGATATGCTAAGTGCTACAAGTGCGCAAGCAACCTTATTTATGAAGGCTTTAAGCAAGGATAATACTCCTGCTACTTCCACAAAATATGCCCTTTTCCCAGGCTGTCAGCTTACTTCTATTAGAGGTAGCCAAGTCCTAAAAGTATTTGACTTTTTACATGAACATCTTGAAGATGGCGTAGGTCTTATGCTTTCATGTTGTGGCATTGGCGCAAAATGGGCAGGACAACGTGCCCTTGCTACCAAAGTTGCCACAAACATTGAAAAACAATGGGAAAAAATGGGTAAACCTACCTTAATTATGGCTTGTGCTTCATGCAAGAAATTTTTTACTGATGAGCTTGCACATATTCCCACAACATCTTTATGGGAAGTGCTTTATACTTTGCGTCAACATATTCCAGCAAGCCAAGCAGAACTTACCTGTACCCTACATGATCCATGCGCTGCTCGCCTTGACCAAGGCTGGCAAGAAGCAACTCGTCTTTTGGCAGAGCATTGTGGCGTAAAATGTCATGAAGCTGTAAATAATAAGAATACAACAAGTTGTTGTGGTTATGGTGGTCTTGTTTGGTGCTCTCAGCCGGAATTGGCTCAAGCCGTCACTAAGCAATTAAGTCATGATTTAGGCTCTCATATGGGTCTTACATCTTGTATTATGTGCAAAGATCGCTTAATAAAGAGTGATAAAGACTGCATACACTTCTTCGATATCTTACCACTTACCGCTCAAGACGGTATTTACAAAAACTCTCCAAGCTTATCTGCCAGACGTAGTAACAGAATACGTCTTGTGCAAGAAATTACGCAAAACTATGGCAATGCAACTTTCTTAGAACCACTAGAGCCACTAGAATCAGTGGAAAAAAGCACTTTAGATCCCATACAAGGACATACTTTCTTGCGCATTGATGAAAATCTTTTAGCTCAGTTGGAAGGTAAACATATTTTACACCAAGATGCTGCCGCCGCAGTTTTGGCAGTTGAAAAGCATGGGCAACGCATTTTGGAAAAAGAAAGTGGACATTATGTTGGAGCGTGGCATGCAGGACTAGTAACTTTTTGGGTGCGTTATACTAAAGACTCAGAAGGTAATGGCTATCAACTTCATGATGCTTGGTCACATCGCATGTTTATGCCAAATACCGACCCAAATGCCCCCCCATATGTTAGACAAGCATAATAACTTTAAGGAGAAATAATATGAGCAATGACCCTATTTTTACTCCCGATGCAGGACAATGGTATTGTGCTAAGTGTGATTGTCCTTTGATCCAACAAAGCGTACAAGCATTTTATCTTGGTGGAGCCTTTGCCGCCTCTTTACCGGCTTGCCCACAATGTTCTTTAACCTTAGTTCCTAAATCCTTAGCTGAAGGAAAAATGCTTGAAGTTGAGCGTATGCTTGAAGATAAATAAAATTTAAGCTTTTTTTCTGGGAAACCTTTTTGTGAACAAGAAGGTTTCCCGTAAGTGATATTTTTTGTGTTTGCTTTGACATGCTCATCTCACGGTGATATTAATAAAGAGCAAAACCCCAACATAACGCTTGACGGAGGATGGATATGAAGCAGAAATATTGTGCTTTCGTGAAATGTTTTCGTTGTTGGCTGTCGCTTTGCCTTGCGCTTATCATTATTACCCCTATTGTTACTGCTCATGCCACCACAGATGCCCTTTCTGTAAGGCTGATACACACTTTGAAACAGTCCAATGCTGTGACAGTTATGGACATTTCTTCAGACGGACGTTATCTTATCACCGCCTCCCATGACACCACAAAACTCTGGGATGTCGCCACAGGCAAACTTTTGCGTGTTTTCAAAGAGCATGATGACCCTGTGTTCAACATGGCTTTTTCACCCGACGGACGACAGCTTGTCACCGCTTCCTACGGTAATGCCTTAACTGTAGCCCTATGGAATGTTGCCACAAGCACTCTTCTTAATACTTTGGAAGGGCATACTGATTGGGTGACATCGGTGGCTTTTTCTCCTGACGGAAAATACATTGTCACGACATCACATGACAATAGCGCGAAGATATGGGACGCCACTGCGAAGATGTCAGGAGGCAAGCTTATACGCACACTACACGAGCATCCAAACTTCTTTACCTCAGCCGAATTTTCTCCGGATAGTCGATACATTGTCACTGCTGCCAATGGCGGTATCGCAAAAATATGGGATGTTGCCACAGGAGAAACCCTACGCACGCTCACAGGGCATAGTGATACACTGACCTCAGCCACTTTTTCTCCAGATGGGAAATACATTGTCACAACGTCCTACGATAATACGGCAAAAATATGGGATGTTGCAAAAGGCAAAACCCTACACACGCTAAAAGGGCATACAGATAAATGCTATTTCGCCGACTTTTCTCCGGATGGGCGTTACGTCGTAACTGCTTCCTACGACGAGACGGCAAAAATATGGGATGTTACCTCAGGCAAGGAATTGCGCACCATCAGTGGACACAGTGCAGCCATAGACCAGATCCTCTTTACTCCCGATGGAAAGTACATTGTTACTGCGTCTCGTGACCAAACCGCAAAGATATATAGCTTTGTCACTTTACAAGGTTTTATAAATCCCGCAGCAAAGCAAGTCTCTACCCCACTTATCAAGGCCGCTTGTCAAGGTCACATTGATGTGGTGCGCATACTGCTGGAAAACGGCATAAACCCCAATGAGCGTGACGACAGAGGTTATTCTGCCCTCATGTGCGCCGAAGAAGCCGGACATACGGACATTGTAAAATTGCTCGTGCGTCATGGTGCAAAATAACACAGGAGAACCCTATGAAAAAATTAATCCTTTGTTGTGCTATCTTTGTAATGCTTGCAGTACTGACGGTTCAAGCGGCGCATACAGCACCGATCACAGATGCCGTATATAACCAAGACATAGCAGAAGTCAAAAAACTTCTTGAAAATGGTTCCAATGTCAATACGATTTATGGGAGCAACATAAGCATCCTTATGTTAGCCGCCAGTCTCGGCAATACTGCTATTGTGCAAACTCTGCTAGACTATGGGGCCGATCCCAATCTAATGCAGAGTAACGGAAAGACTGCCATTATGTCTGCGGCATCCAGCGATGATACAACCATGCTCAAACTTCTTATAAAACATGGAGCCAATGTATCGGTAAAAGACGAAAATGGCTTCAATGCACTTTTTTATGCTTGTAAGGATGGAAAGTTGGAAAATGTATACCTGCTGTTACAGAACGGCCTTAGTGTGCATGACAAAGCAATTGCCGGAATCACCCCGCTCCACATGGCATCGGGTGTAAATCAAGCAGATTTAGTACGCTTACTATTGAAGCGCGGTGCTCCTGTGGACGCAACCCTGTATACGGGAGCAGGCGAAGCTCGTAAGGGTGACACGGCTCTTATGGTCGCTGCGCACCAAGGAATCATTGAAGTTATCAGAGTTCTTTTGGAGTATAAGGCCGACATGTCCAAAAGAAATGAAGATGGTAAGAGTGCGCGA
>CAYJDL010000071.1:6454-6851 GCA_964368885.1 uncultured Desulfovibrionaceae bacterium
TGGACATATAGAAGTTGTGCGATTACTTGATGCACATTCCAAGCCAGAGCCATCGCACATGACCAAGGCACTTTCCAGCGACAACCCCTTCATCCGTGCCGCATGCGAAGGACGCCTTGACACTGTTCTCGTCATGCTCAAACACAACAATAACCCCAATGAGCTTGACGACAAAGGTTATTCTGCTCTCATGTGCGCCGCAGAAGCCGGACATACGGACATTGTGCGCTTGCTTATGCAACATGGGGCGAAATAGCAAAAATGGAACAAATATGTTTTTAAACACCCCCTTACATAAACTTGGTTCATGTTGGCATCCGGGTGGAACAAAGTTAAGTGCAAGGGCTATAGCATTAAGCAAGTTAAAAGCTCCTGCTCGTATTTTGGATGTAGGCTG
>CAYJDL010000071.1:6862-10622 GCA_964368885.1 uncultured Desulfovibrionaceae bacterium
AAGCATATGGTATAGATAAGGAATATGGTTTAAACAAAGTTGATGTCTGTGCTAATGCAAGTCAGCTTCCTTTTAATAATAACTCTTTTCAAGCCATAATGTGTGAATGTGTACTTTGTTTGCTTAACTCTGCCAAACAAGTTCTTCAAGAGTTTTGGCGCATTACAGACGCTCAAATTAATTCTGGTTATTTAATGCTAAGCGATGTTTATAACAAAGAAAAGCAAAATTCTACTGACGAAAAATCGGCTTTATCTTTAGAACAAATTAATTCACTTTTGCAGTTAAGTGGTTGGCGTTTAATGCATTTTGAAGACCATAGCCAAAGCCTTAAAGATTTTTTTGCCCAAATGATTTGGCATGGGCTTTGCTCAAAAAATTTAAACCATTTTAATTATGGATATGGCTTATGGATTGCCATAAAGGAGGCTAAGTGAACCCTTTACTATTAGAAATTTTACCTTTAATAAAGCAAGGCTACTGCTGTAGTCAACTTCTTATACATTTACTTTTACAAGGTGCCGGACAAGAAAATCATCAACTGATTCGAGCTATGCACGCTCTTTGTTTTGGGATGGGCAGCTCAGAAGGACCATGCGGTCTTTTAAGCGGTGGTGCTTGCGTGCTTGGTTGCTTTGCCGGACGTGGTGAGCTTGATGAAAGTGCGCATCCTTCCTTAGCTCCCATGGTAGATGAATATTTACAGTGGTTTTTACAAAAAACTCAAGGGCAAAGCCTTTGTCATCATGTTATAAATTTTTTGCAAAATAGCGAAGAATATAATAATGCTGATGAGCAAAATGAAGGCTTGCTTATTCACGAGAAAAGTAATAAGATTACTCAGCAAGCACAAATTGCCTCCAGCCAGCATTTATGTGGTCAACTACTGACTCAATGCTGGGAGAAGATTTTAGATATTTTAGAAAATTATGAAGTGGAAATGGATCTTAAACAATGAGCATTTTGCGAAAAACTCAAAGCCTTTGTCCTCAATGTTTAAGGGTTATTGACGCTCACTATATTAGTAAAATGATAAAAGAAAACGAATGGATTTTCATACACAAAACATGTCCGGAGCATGGTTCTTTTTCTGCGCCTATTTGGGTAAACTTACCTAATATTCCAAGCTTTAACCAGTGGTATATTAACACAGGTAAACCTAGCCACCCTACCCTACCTTTAACAAAGCAGGCTAAAGGTTGCCCTTATGATTGTGGGCTATGCCCTGAGCATAGTCAACACACTTGTTGTGCTTTGTTAGAAGTAACTACGCATTGTAATTTACATTGCCCTATTTGTTATGCTAATTCAAATATAGAGCATAACAATAAAAAAAATAAGGATGCCAGTTTAGAAGAACTAAGCATAAGCCTTGAAAAACTTATGCAACATTCCGGTTCTGTCAACGTTCAACTTTCCGGAGGAGAGCCAACAGTTCGCCAAGATTTACCCCAAATTATTACTTTAACCAAGGGTAAAGGCTTTAACTTTGTCCAGCTTAATACTAATGGTTTACGCCTTGGTAATGAAGAAAGTTATGCCAAAAAACTCAAAGATGCTGGCTTAAGTCTTGTATATTTACAATATGATGATACTAATGATGCTACATATCTGAAATTACGAGGTAAAGCTTGTGCTAAAGACAAAGAACAAGCTTTACAAAATTGTATTAAAGCAGGGCTTAGTGTGGTTTTAGTGGTTACCATTGTCAAGGGTGTAAATCATATGGCTCTGGGAAATATTATACAAAAAGCTATTGAATACGGCCCTTTAGTACGTGGAATACATTTGCAACCGGTTAGTTCATTTGGACGTTTTCCTTGGGATATGGAAAGTACGGGAAGTGTTGAAAATATTACAAGTACGGATAATGAATACCTTAACGAAAATTCCCCTCGCATTACCATCGCTGAAGTACTGTATCACCTTGAAAGCCAAACCAAGGGCATGATTAAAGCAGAACATTTTCAACCGCCACGATCTGAACATCCTCTTTGTTCATTTAATACTCTTTATCAGCGTCAAAACGATAAACTTATTCCCAACAAAAATGAACTAAGCAATGGTAATTGCTGTGGGCATACGCCCTGCAATAGTCAGAATAATAATTCAAATATCTCAATGGCTAAAAAAGCGCAAGAATTTGTTGCGCAGCATTGGGGTCCACTTCCTCAGGCAAGTGAACAAACACCTAACAAATTCAATGATTTTGATAATTTACTCAATAAAATACAATATCGTTTTACTATTTCGGGCATGGCCTTTCAAGATGCCTATAGCCTTGACCTTGAACGCTTGCGCCGTTGCCATGTGCATATTATAAGCCCTGATAATAATATTATACCCTTTTGCGCCTATAATCTTACTTCTAATGAAGGTTTTTCTCTTTATCGACATATTAACACTTAACAGGAATATACATGCCTATTTGTACTTTAGATGCTTGGCTAGCTAATAAAATTAATATATCGCCAACATCACCATATTTTGCTCAAGCTATTCGAGATGAACAATTAAAACGCATCCAACAGACTTTGATTCATGCCAGTGCGAATAATAAATTTTATGCTCAGCGTTTAAAAAAAATTTCTTTAAATAATCTTACTTGGGCTGAATTTGTTAAAATTGACTTTACTACTTCTGAAGATTTACAAAATTATGAAAACTTACTTTGTACATCTCAAAATCAAGTAACTCGTATAGTAACTTTGCAAACATCCGGCACTACAGCATTGCCAAAACGCCTAGCTTTCAACTTTCAAGATCTATCCGAAACCATAGATTTTTTTCAAGTTGGTATGTCCCAAATTATCCAAAGCGGACAGCGTCTTTTGGTACTTTGGCCTGGTGCCATGCGCCCCTATGGCGTTAGCGACTTATTGCGTGAAGCCTTAACCGAACAAGGTATTGAAGTTTTTTCCGGACAAGCTCAGACAACTGAACAAAGCCTTAAGGCTGAACTTGAAAAGCATAACCCTCATGTGATCGTAGCTGCCCCTCGCCAACTTGCAATTTTAGCTAAAATTTATGAAAATGGTTTGGTTAAAAATCTTGTTCTAAACACTGTGCTTTCAAGTGCTGAATATCTATCTGAATTATTAGAAGATCGCCTTAAAAAGCAAGGCATCTTAACCTTAGACCATTATGGAATAACTGAAGCGTGTTATGGTGGCGGGGTAGAATGTCTACATAAAAATGGTTTCCATTTACGAGAACTTAGCATTTTTATTGAAATAATTCATCCTAAAACCCTTAAGCTTCTACCCTATGGTCAAGAAGGTGAAATTGTTATAACCACCTTAAATCGTAAGGTTATGCCACTTATTCGCTATCGCACTGGCGATGTTGCAAGTTTAATTGAAGGTCCATGTGCATGCTCAAGCCCTTTACAACGACTTGGCAAAGTGCAAGGCCGCATTGTTTATTCACAAGATGGCTACAGCATTGAACATTGCGCCAAGGGTGGATTTTACGAACGCACTGCAAACCTTAATCTATTTTAAATAAGCTCTAACTTAGGGAAGCTTTTGTTTTTTAATAAAAGCTTCCCTTCTCCCCTTTAATCTCCCCTCACCCCTTCAAAACGTGCATCTCTCGAACTTTCTGCATCTCAAAGCAATTAGTTAAACTACCTCTAAAATAATAGCAATTCCCCAATAAATATAAAATGGGGCTATTGCCTTAATACAGCACGAAAATCTAATTTAAAAAAATTTTAGTTTTAAACGTAAATTTTAAGAAAGATTGCCACGAAAAAACG
>CAYJDL010000072.1:0-3701 GCA_964368885.1 uncultured Desulfovibrionaceae bacterium
TGTTTAACGTGATTTTTAAAGACATGGACTGCCACGTCGAGTCGCACAAAATCAACAACTTAACAAAAATTAGAATGCCGTGACAGGATCATTATGGTTCAATTAAAAGGGTAATTTGTTGGCTTTGACCAAGGTCATCTAGTACACGCACCTTATGCCTACCTATTTTCATAGGCCAAAAAAATGTTGCACTTGGTGCACTGCTACCTACCTATTCTTCATTTACAAACCAAAAAAGGGTCTTGGCATGAGCGGTGCTAGTTGCTGAAAAATTAAGTTTGTTTTCAGCCATTGTGCTGAAATGATAAGTAACATTCTGTTGTGGACTTTGAATATTTATAGTATTTTGCTCCCAAGGTTCAGCAATAAAATCAGGGCAAGGCTCTGCAAAAGCTGGGGGTAAGGGTTTATGAAGACCGGCTTGGCTAAATAATTGATAAAGCTGAGAAGGCCAAAATTCCCAAACTACTTCTTTACCTTCAGGGCTTGGACCGCAAAGACGCAAATTAGTTTTGGGGTCAATCCATATTTTGCGATAAACACCGGAATTTTTAACAGGTGAGCGACCGGGAATAAACCAGCTATAGGTTTTTTCTGCGCAAAGGTCTGTTTGTACATCTCCTGTATCTCGGCAAACTTCTAAGTGAATTAATTTTGTTTCTTTATATTTATTGGCTAACAAGTCTGTTAATTGTTCTTCTCGAATAAGACTTCTAGCAATTTGCATAAATAAAGGTGTAGCAACCTTGCTACCTACCAGCATTGGGTTTGCAGAATTATCAAAGTTACCAAGCCATACTGCAAGCACATAGGGACCAATTATGCCTATAGCCCAAGCATCTCGCAAGCCATTGGAAGTGCCTGTTTTATAGCGAAAGGGGAAGCTTTTATGTACATGTCCAACATTATATTGAGGAACTTCTATCATATAAGCAGCAACTAAGGCCGCTTCGGCAGATATTAACGCACTTGATTCTCGCAACTTTGGCCCATAATGCTTATTTGTCACAGAAAGCATATTATTTTCTAAAGAATTTACCTTCTTACTATAAACTAAATCTTGCCACACTCCACCATTTGCCAACATGGCATACATAGCCACAAGGTCACGCATGCGCACTTCTGCACCGCCAAGCACCAAGCTTAAGCCATAATGCTCAACCTGTTCGGCAAGGTTCATATGTGATCTTTGCATAAATGTATAAAGGCTTGGGTCAAGCCTTGAAGCCAGCCAAATAGCGGGCATGTTGCGGCTAAGGCGTAAAGCATCCGCAGCGGATAAAGGGCCTTGAAATTGTTTATCAAAGTTTTCCGGATTATATTCGCCAAAATTTTTCGGTGTATCTAAAAGTACAGTTTGAGAATGAATAAGTCCTTGTTCTAAAGCTAAAGCATAAATAAAGGGTTTAAGGGTAGAGCCTGGGGAGCGTCTTGCCTTAGTACCATCTACTTGACCGTCAATGTTTACATTGTTAAAATTTGCTGAACCTGCTAAGGCACTTACTTGCATGCTAGGCCAATGCACCAGCATAGCCGTGGCATTATGAAGATTAAATGATGCATGCTGGGCAAGAAAGCGATTTATACTGCTTTCAATTAACAGCTGATGCTTACTGTCAATGGTGCTATAAATAGTATGTTGTTCGTCAAGAGAATTTTTTACTTCTTGCAAAAAGTCCGTTGTTATATGCGGTGCAATTCGTGGTAGTTCCTTAACGGTAGATATGCGTAATGGTGGTGCTTTTTGTGGTACAGGAATTTCAGGATACAGAGCATTCCAATTTGCATGCAAAGTGTTTCTCACATACTCTAATTTTGGAGGCAAAATAAGTCGTCCATACTTACCGCTTTTAAAAGCTCGTGCTTGTGGATTTTGCGGAATTAAACTTAAGGTTAAAGCTTGCGATGGACTTAGCATTTGTACTGAATGTCTAAAATAAATTCTTGTTGCTGCTCCAATACCTTCTATATTTCCTCCATAAGGAGCTAAGGTGAAATAGGCTTCTAAAACATCATCATGCCCATGATGATAGATTAATTGCAAAGCTCTAAGCATTTGCGTAAGTTTACCCTTAATACTGCGAGTCATAATACCATAACGCAAACGTGCAACTTGCATTGCAATAGTAGAAGCACCCATACGCCTACTTCCACTTAACATATTGCCCATAGCTCTTAAAATGGCTAAGGGATTAACGCCTGGATGTTTATAATAATAACGATCTTCATATAGTAAAACAGCATTGCGAGCATGAACTGGAATTTGATCCAAACGAGCACGCAAACGATACTTATCATCCTTACTTAGCCCCATGCGCATAAGTTTACCGTCAGTATCTAAAATGATAGGAGAATATGATAAACCCTCCCACAAAGGCGGCGGCTCTGTATTAACTACATATAAAGCTAAACTTAAGCTTGCTATTAGAAATATACCAGCAAAAAATGCAATTACTATAAGAAATAACTTTTTTAAATTTAGATTTTTTAATTTTGGCATAATTTGTTTTTATTTTAGGTCTATAAAAGTTTTATATATGATAAGGAAAAAAACTCTTCCCCTAAAAATTTATTGCGGCAAAATGATTATTTTGCCGCAATTATTTTTAAAGGATTTTAAGGTTTATGCTTAGTCTTTTGCTTCAACAACTTTAATTCGACCAGCAGCTGTATGACCATTTAAAGTATAGTCATATAGTCCTTCACCATAAGCGGCAGGAAGGGTAAAGTTACCCTTAGTGATTGCACGAATATGATAGGTCACAGTTGTTGTATTTTTATTTGCAGTAAAGAATGCAATGACTCTATCTTCTCCACGGAAAAGATTAAGGTCATAGCTTGTTACTGAATCACCATCACCATTTAATACAAGTTCAAAGCCACCTGGGATTAGATCTGCAATAGCAACAGAAACTTCATCCTTGGCCAATGACCTAGCTTTTAATTGAACTTTTAGTACTTGACCTTGCACAACATCACCTTCTAAAGGTGTGCCATCTTTATAAGTATAGACACGCTCAACACGAAGGCCATTTTCTGCGGCTTTCTTTGGTAAGACAGCATCATAACCATGGCTTTGAAGTTGAGCATACATTTTCTTGCCTGCTGGTAAAGTTACTTCAAAAAGAGAGCACATTGGTGCTTCTAAGACATAGAAGTTAGGGAATATTTGAGCTTTAACTTTCTCTGTACCCTTACTTTTACCGCAAGTTACCTGCAAGTCAGAAAGGTCATATTGTTCATCAACATTTGCCTTTACTATATCCAACAAGCTGGCAGCAACCATTGCAGCACCCATAGTTGTATGCGCATGGTTTAAACCTTCAATATAGTTTTTTTGTAAGGAAGGTATAGCTTTTTGGAGTTCTTCAGGGTAGTGCATTGCCAATATTCTGGCATGCATTCCAAGTTGAGCCAAAAGGTCTAACATTCCATCGTTATTAGTCCAAGTTGCAATTTGCTCTTGGTCAAGTTTGCCTAAATGCAACTCTGCTTGCTCTTGCATATAAAGAGCGGCATAAGCTCCAGCCATAAAGGAATTGTAAATATCACTTTCGGGAATATCCATGTCGGTATTGCGAACAAATGATTCATTAAGTTCCAATTGCTTACTTACAACATAGCCGGCTCTTGCAAGTACCCAACTTGCATATGCATAAGCTCTTAGCTCATTTAGATCATCAGGCGTTCTATCAATCTTT
>CAYJDL010000072.1:3711-4527 GCA_964368885.1 uncultured Desulfovibrionaceae bacterium
TACCAACAGGTGGAAGCATATTGGCATCACGCATGGCTAAAACATAATCAGCAGCATAAGCTGTAAGCAACAAGTCGGAAGGACCATTATCAGGCCAAATGGTCACACCATCATAAGAAGAGTAGGCAGAAATTAATGCATTATTAGCATTGGTAATAATTTCTTCCTTTTTCTTAGGTGTAAGGGATGGAGTTACTGCTTCCAATTGCTTTCCAACAGGAGAGCTTGATAATAATATCAATGGGAAAGCTTTGCTTAAGCTTTGTTCTACGCAATTATAAGGATAATCTGCCAAATAACCCAAGGTTGCCTGCAATAAAGGCAATGGTATGGGCGAAAGGGTTAAGGTGTTTTTAGCTTTATATGGTAAAAGATTGCGCTGAACGTGTATATCAGCCGAACCATTTAACAAAAATGTTCTTTGAGAATGACGTGGAAAGACTGCCGGACGAATACTAATGGAAGTATTACGTTCTTTACGCACACCTTGAGCATCAACTGTGCTAAAACGTAAGGTTGCTTCTCCAGGTGTTTGACCTACTTTTACTTGGAAAGGCAAAAGCTTTTCGGACTTAGGTCCAAGAGTAACGCTCTTGGCTAAACCGCTAAAGGTTAAATCCTTAGTAGCACTTTTGTCATCAAGAACTAAGGAAAGCTCTAATGTTACTTCTTTGTCGGTGGTATTGGTTACGCCAATACCGGCATCAAAGTTATCACCCAAGGATGCCATAGTTGGCAATTGTGGGCTAAGAATTTGTGTATCTTGAATAATAACATTGGCATCAGCACTGCCAACGGCATTAGCTTCATGTACCA
>CAYJDL010000072.1:4537-10461 GCA_964368885.1 uncultured Desulfovibrionaceae bacterium
GTATTTCTAAATCCAGTCCACTTGCCGGAATATCTACTACCCCACTCCACCAAGTCATAGGCGCTTCTTGTTTGCGCTTAAATGGATTTTGGAAGGTGCCCAGCATGGCTGCAACAAATCCATCGGAACCGTCACCACCAAAGGCTGAAAGACGTTTTAAAAGTTTTTTATTATCAGGCATAATGCGATCAAATAATTCAGATGTAAGCACTTCTAAGGCTCTATCAAGCAATAAATAGTTAATAGGCTTAGGAGTAGCGTAGCGAGTTAATTGTAATACGCCTTCATCAACAGCAAAAAGAACTGCCTTGGTAGGCTTACCTTGGGGATTTTCAATACGCCAACGTAAGGGCTTACCGGGTAAGGATTTTTCAGGAGCCGTAATCTTAAGCTCAACAGTGCGCTCAGAAGTATTTACGGTAATTGGGGTTATAGCCACGCTTTGAGGTTGTAAGAAAATATTATCGGACTTTGGACCACGACCCATAAGTACTTGAATGTAACCACGCCCAATAAATTCTTTTGGTATTTCAAGCTCATGCATGCTATTGCCAACAGGCAATTGCACCCACTTATAACTGGCAACTTTATCTCTTTCCAAGGAAATAAGAGCAACGCCTTCATATGGTGCAGTTACCATAATTTTGGCAGTGTCGCCACCGGCATAATCAGTTTTATCGGTTTTTAGATGTAATTTAGCAGACGGTAAATAATTTAAAGAAGTTAAGCTTGGGCGTAAATCATCATTACCAACAATGGTAAATGGTACACGAGCTAAAATTGTTCCTTCTTTTAGAACTTTACCTAAGCCGTCAGTTTGTTTAGTACTTTTGCTTATCTTTACATTAAGTACAAACTCACCAACATCCTTGGTCGGTAAATCCCAAATTAATTCACCATTATCAGAAATGCTTACTTCATTTTGAGCAATTTCTGTTTCTACAGGGGTTTGTGTAATGGTATACAGCCCACGGCTATCAGTCACCAAGGAGGATGC
The DNA here is from genome assembly GCA_964368885.1 of uncultured Desulfovibrionaceae bacterium. GTDB lineage: Bacteria > Desulfobacterota > Desulfovibrionia > Desulfovibrionales > Desulfovibrionaceae > CAYJAD01. The sequence continues at coordinate 5,535 of CAYJDL010000072.1, forward strand.
CATATTACGGCTAGAAATGGAGAAGACAAGATTACCAAGGTCGGCAGGCTTTAAATTAGCGTTTAAAGCTTTAAAAAGCATTTTTGCAGTGCTACCTTGAATAATAAAGTCTTTATTGTCAGCACCTTCCCCAGCTTTAAATCCAAGCATATAGGGAAGAGGAGATAGTAAGAAGGTTTGAGTTTGACTTACAGCACGTCCACCATCAGGCTCATAGCCTTCGGTATCAATGGTACAAGAAAGAGTACCATAACGCCATTGACTAAAATCTAAAGGTACAATTGCTTGACCTTTGTCATCTGTAACGCTTCCTTTAAGATTACGCTTAATGGGATCATCATTTTCATTAAAGTAAGGCGATACATCTTGGAAGGTATAATCTTTAAAGCCTTTAAAAGAAAGGGTAGCAGGTGATAAAGTCATGGAAGCAGTAACACGGCGATTGGTGGCTACTTGTCCAAAAAGTGAACTTAAGTACACACGCAAGGCTGTATCACCTGGTTTGTCGGAAGTAACAAGCCAACCCATAGCAGGTAATGCTTTTACTTCTTGCGCATTAGCAGTGTCAACAAGTTCGGTTCTAAGGCGTAAGGTATCGGGGAGGAAATTTTCCACCTTAACTGTTCTTGTGCCAAGCACCGCACTTGAATCACTACCTTGATTATCAATCTTTCCTGCCGGAGTCTTTACATTTAATGTATAGGTTCCTGTTTGAACATTTTCGGGAATTTGCCAAGTAAAACTATGAATACCATCACCAGCGGTAAATTTCTTTTCATAAACTTTACGCCAGTTTGGATCAAAAACTTGGGCTATTAAGGGCATAGAGCTTGGCATTAATTGCCAATTATTGGAACGCAATAAAGTACCAAAATTTAAGGTTTCGCCAGGTCTAAATATTCCACGCTCAGAGAAAACAAAAGCATTTAAATTGTTTACGCTGCTTTGCTTACCTGTAACATCCACAAAATTGGATAAATTTACTTGACGTGTATAATCTTTTAAAGACATCCACAATATTTCTTCTTCACCATCCCACGCACTACGACGCACAACAATGGCAGAAGGGTATTTTTCTTTAGTGAAATATGATACATCGGGTAAAGTTGCCATACCTGTAGCGTCAGTTTGAGCTTCAGCTATGGGCAAACTATTTGCACCAAGTAATTGAACTTTAACACCGGGAAGAGGTTTAGCATTTTCTAAGTAGCTTACAAATACTTGCCTTGTTTTATCAGGCATTTGCTTTACTACCATTGCCATATTTGAATAAATCAATAAACGTCTATCAGAAGCTACAGTCCTACCATCTCTACTACCTTTCACTTCAAGCACAATAACGCCGGGGGTAGTTTTGCCCTTAGAATTGGCAAAAATCTTTTTAGACTCTAAAGTCGTAAAAGATGGCTTAGAGGTATAACTTGCTTTTTTATCGCCTGAATCATTATCTTTTAGCGTTACTTTACCAGAAGAAGATGTAGATGCAGGGTAAATATCATTTTCTGAAATATACTCAAGATCCATGGTTTCAAGGAAAGGTAAAGCTAAAGAAGTATCTTTAAAGCGATACGCTGTCCACTCAATGGTATCAACATTTTCACTAACCAAGGCTATGTCGCTTTGCAACATCAAGATATTGCCTTGTTGTAAAAATTCTAAACGATTATCACCTGTTGGGACAAGCTCAATACCTTCAAGGGCACGAGCCAAAGGCTTTTTCTCGCCTTTTACATTGGTTGGACCAAAACCTTTTTCTACTTTCCATAAAATATAACTTCCTGGAGTTGTATCTAAACGAAAACGAATAAGATCTTCGGTTTGACCGGGAATTTGCACTAATTTTGGAGTAATCTTGCGAGCTTGCTCTAAAGATTTAGGGCTAATGCCACCCTTTGTCCAATTGGTGGGAACAATATTTTCTTTGGAACGAGTTTTTGGTAATTCCAAAACAGTAAGAGCTTTTAGCAAATCTTGACCGGAAACACGCTGAGTAAATTGAAATACTAAGTGTTGCTCTTGTTGTAAGGATTTATTTTGCCAAGATTCTAATTCAATTTTCTTCATACTGAAAAGTGAATCAATGCCGGGAACAACCATTTTCTTTTCGGCATTTCTATTGGGAAAATTCCACATATTTTTATCGTTATCATACCAGATAGGACGTATATTTGGAATTATTAATTTGACGGTGCTTTTTTGTTTTGGCATACTCAAAATACGAGACTTAACAACAGCTCTTGTGTTATTATTTAGCCAAACCCATTCCGGTTTACTAAGCTTTAAGTCAACGGAATCTATAACATTAATAGTTGCTTTATCCATCACTTGCTTACGCATTTGCTGGCTTAGTCTTTCAGTAAAGTCCATACCAAATGAAATGGCATGTTCAGCTTTTCCGGATGGATCAATCCACACTTTTTCAGAATCAATTCTTGCGCTACGTGGTATGGCAACAAAAGATACCTGCGTTTCGCTTAATTGAACACTTGGTGGAATTTGCAATTTACTAATGTCTACGGTATAGCGTGTGCCGCTTTTCCAGCTTTGACTTGGGGTGAACTTTAGCACTATTCCAGTATCCCAAGTCCATTCGCCCTCTGGCCAATTAATAGGCTTGATGCCCTTAGCAACTGTGCCGGACCTGCCAATTCTGGCTTCGCATCTTTTTTTCCAATTTTTACCATAGGCTTTACGACAAGCCTGTTCATCCATTTCAAAAACAATGTAAAAACTATTGTCACTCCAAATCGGCCGTGAAGAAGAATTTGGAGTGTAAAAAGATTTAGCGGCATAAGCTATTGGCACCGCTAAGGAAAATACACCAATAAACATTAAAAAAAACAAACTGGTAAAGAAAATTTTTTCCAGCCTTTTCCTCGGTGAAAGCATACAACCTCCATCATAAAGTATGTGGTTAACAAAAAGGCAATGCACATCAACACCAAAATGCAATTTTAAAAAGATTGATAAACACTCAAGGCTATAAAGCCGTTAAGATTGAAGTTTTGTGATTTTGTCTAGATAAAATTTAATAAAACAAAATTATTAGCAAAATACACTATAAATATATCAGAGCACTTTTGAATAAGCAAGAAAATTTTGAAACCGCAAAATTATACGTCGTAAATTTTGTTTAATTTAAAGAAAAAAATGGAACGGAATTTGCTAACTAAATGCATAGATATTGACGAAAGAATGTTTATTTTTTTATTATACACTGTTACAGAATTTTAGTGAAGTTAAAGTTTTCAAAATAGGAAATTTTTTCCTCGTAAACACAAAATATTGGAAGAGATAATATGGCACTTGCACTAAACCATAATTTGATGGCCAATAATACTGCTAGGCACTTAAATTTTCACTACGGAAATTTAAGCTTGTCTACTCAGCGACTGTCTTCTGGTTTGCGCATTAATGGTGCAGCTGATGATGCAGCTGGGTTAGCTATTCGAGAACTAATGCGAGCTGAAGTTGCCGCCTTAAATCAAGGGGTGCGTAATGTTAATGATGCTATTTCCCTTATCCAAACAGCAGATGGTGCCTTAGCAACCATTGATGAGCAACTTATTCGCATGAAGCAGCTTACCGAACAAGCTGCCACCGGAACCTATAATTCTGTTCAGCGTCTAATGATTGAATCGGAATATCAGACATTAGCCAAGGAAATCACTCGCATTGCCAATGCTACTGACTTTAACGGTATTAAGCTCTTAGACGGTACTTTTGATCCAAACACATCAAATAAAATGGGAGATTTGACCTTTGAGGAAATGAATGCAATTGCAACCCAAACCATAAATTATACTGGTCCTCCTCTTTTTACGTACGACACTGCTATTGGGCAATACGTCATGAATGCTACCACTTATAACACAGTTTTAGCTGGAGCACGTGGGGCGAATATGCACAAGCAAGCTCATGTGGGAAATCTCAGTGCACGAGACTCAATTTTGGCTGAATCTCAAAATGACTCTGCTCTCATAATTAATGCATTAAACTCCATCATTCCGGGGCATAGGCAATATAATGATGTTACGACTGAGCAGGTAGCCGGATTGGCACGTGGAGCTGAGGTGCTTACAGTAGTAACTTTCACCGGAGGTGGTGATGTCACTGTAGCTGAAATAAATAACGCACTTACAGCAATGGCTACCGCAGAACCAAAAGATGGTATGATTATTCACTTTGGTTCTATGAATGACAGTGCTGAGGACTATTATCAAATAGATATTGGCACCGCAACGGCACGTGCGCTTGGCGTGGGTGATGAAACCTTTTATAATGGTTGTCAGAGTATTAAAACTCAAGAAACAGCAGGGCAAGCCCTTGAAGCTCTAGACAAAGCCATTATTTCAAAGGATAAAATCCGTGCACATCTTGGTGCTATGCAGAACAGGTTGGAATCCACAGCAGACAATTTGATTATTCAAGCGGAAAATACTCTTGCTTCTGAATCGCAGATTTCAGATACCAACGTTGCCTATGAGATGACCAATTTTGTTCGTAACCAAATACTATCACAATCAGCTGTTGCCATGCTTTCACAAGCTAATAATTTACCTAAGATGGTTATGACTCTTGTAAATGGTTAATACTCTGAAAAAGACGCAAAAATTTCTCTTCCCCTCTCTCAAAAAAAGGGTTCTGCAAAGAACCCTTAGATAGTCGACCCTACTTGTTCATTTTCGTAAGCGAATTGGCGAAGATGGAGTGAAAAAAATCTTCAATATTTCAGTCTCTTTGCATGGTGACGAAGCTCTTGAAAGTGAAATTGTTATTGACACAACGGTACAAGAAAAAAAACACTTGCCAAACTACAAAACAATGCTTAATTTGTTTACAAGGAAGCAGAAAAAAAGGAAGCTCGCAATCTGCTGCTAACAGAAAACGAGCTGGCACGATGAATTAACATCTCCTTATTTTCATG
>CAYJDL010000073.1:0-10439 GCA_964368885.1 uncultured Desulfovibrionaceae bacterium
CGTAAGTCACTGCGAGGAGAGTCGAACCATTTTTTTGTTAAACATTTGATTTTGCGCGACTCGACGTGGCAGTCCATGTCTTTAAAAGTTACGTTAAACAATGAATAACTAAACACCTTAAAGATATACTTGCTGACTAAAGGTAATAGCCACAAAAAGAAAATATTATTCTTATACTTTAATTATGTATAATATACTCATTGAATATTTATGAAAATATGCTTACTGCTGAAAAATGTGCTTAATTGGTTTTGCATTTTTTTGGCTATTTAAGTTTATAGTAACTTTTTATAAAAAAAAGAGGAAATATGTTTTATAAAATACTTTCTACATTTATTATCATCATTATTACGCAAAGTGCCACCTTTGCAAATACATCTTATGTAGATATTTACGACGAAGTCGATCGTTTTTTAGAGTTAACAGAAAAATATGACTCAGCTGATGATGACTCCTTTTTGCCATCCTTTTTAGCAAATACCAAAAAAGAAGTTAATATTGAAATAAATGATTTTTTAGATAAACTTTTAATCATTTTAACTAATAATGAAGCATACAAATTTAAGAACGGCATTAAAAGTCTTACAGAAGAAAATAATAAAATTAATGAAGAAATAGCCGAACTATCTTTAAAGCAACATGCTGCAGCGTCAGAAAAGAAATTTTATGAAATTTGGAAGCAAACACAAGAAGATATGCGTGCTAAAATTGCAGAACTTAGGAAACGATTAGAAAATAATAATTTGCAAATAGAATTAAATAGAGAAAAGATTGTTGCCTTTTTGCAAAGCAGTGGTGTAAATTTAAATCAAGATGAAATAAATAGTTTATTAAAAACAGTTACTATTTATGACTTTGTAGATACTATAACAGTTTTAAAAACAGCGCATGCGGTTATTGCAAACTTAAAACAAAGTTTAGAAAAAGAAAACGAAAATATTTATATTGCTCGTAAATATTATGGCATTTTTTGGCTTAGTACAAAAGTATATTCAAGACAATTGCAAAGATTTACAGATCAAATTGAAAAAGCTTATTTGCCAAATCTTGAAAAGATTAGAGTGAAGAATAATGTTCTTATGGAAGAAACAAGGCAACTTGTTGTGCAAAATCCTGCTTTAAAAAGTAATTTAAAAGCGCAAAAGCTTACAAATGAGGCAATTACAATCTATAAGAAAGTTCTCTTGCAGCAGCTTGCTACAGTTAATAAACAGAAGATAGAAGTTAATAAAATTTTAAGACAAGCGGAAAATACATATAAAACGGTAAAAATTGCGCATAGTTTATACCAGTCAATGGATGCGAGCATTTCTTCATATAATGCCATAATGAGCTTACCTTTAATTGAAATTGTTCCTTTTAAAAATACGAGCATCGAACTGAAAATAGTAGAATTGACGCAGCAATTACATAAATAAAATTTTTATCATCATTTTTCCATGTTCCTTTATGGGAACGTGGCTGCTTTAAATCTTAGTTGTGATAAAAGTATTTTTTTTAATGTTTTGAATTTATACTTCTTTTTTTAATGTTTTCTTCTATGCACAATGGAACATTTTTTGCTAAACAAGCATACCTCATAGAGCGTATGATTTTTAAGGAGTGTATTTTTTATGTCTGATGTTTCTGTTTCTTCACCACAAGAGGAAAAACCAAGTTTTAACATGATGGTTTTAAAGAGCTTGCCAGGGCTTATTCTTGTGACCGTGGTGGCTGTGGCCTCGTTTTACTTGGCTCCGCTTTTAGCTAAAATAGATTTTTTCAAAAATTACCTTAGCTTAAAAGATTTTTTATTAGCCATTATTATTGGTATGGTAATACGTAATACCATTGGCGTTGCCCCAATCTTTCAGCAAGGATTAACTTATTCAACCATTATGACCAAGACTGGAATCGTACTTATGGGCGCAAGCTATTCCTTGGCTGGTCTTTTGGCGGTTGGACTTAATGCAGTTTTGATGATTTTCGTTTTTCTTTTCATCTCCGCTTATGTAATGATGGTGATATGTACAAAATTAAAAATGCCGGCACCACTATCCGCCTGTCTTGCGGCGGGGATGTCTGTCTGTGGTGTTTCCGCTATTATTGCAATGGCTCCTGCTGTACGAGCTAAAAATGAAGACATGGCATACTCCATCGCTATTGTACTTATGTTTGGTCTTGTAGCCCTTGTTGCTTTCCCCATTTTAGGCAAATTTTTAGAACTTAGCGACAATCAATTTGGCGCATTTATTGGCGTTGCTATTATTAACTCCGCTCAAGTGCTTGGAGCCGGATTTGCTTATAGTGTTGAAGCCGGAACAGTTGGCGGAATTTATAATATTGGAAGAGTATTATTCTTACCATTTGTAATTCTTATGCTTGCCATTATGGTAACTACCCAAGAAGCGAAAGCTGGCAGTAATAATGAAGTTGTAAAAATCAATAAACTACGCTTGATTTATGATAAATTTCCATTGTTTGTATTAGGTTTTCTAACTGTAGTCTGTATGAATACTTTTGGACTACTTTCAGTAGCTGAAATCAAAATAGCTAAAAATTTTATGTCATGGGCTTTTTTACTTGGCTTTGCAAGTATTGGCTTAACCACCAACCTAGCTGACCTTAAAGCAGCCGGACTTAACGGCATATTATTAGGCTTTGGCGTGGCTACCATTAAGGCTGTTATTGTTTTAGCTGTCGTACTTATGTTTATTAAATAGTGTCTTTTTTGATCTATCTTCGTTAGATTTAACGAGTTTTTTGGTCATGTATGTATACATTTTTCAAAGTTCTCTCATCTTTCTTGATAAATCTTAAAAAACCGCAATTTGACGACACTATATAGGGAAGCACTAATTTATTCTTTTTTTGGGGAAACTTTTTGTGAACAAAAAGTTTCCCCAAACCCCTTCAAAAAAACTTTCAATAGAATTTTTCTAAAGAAAAATTCTTTTTTTTTCTTTAATTAAAGTTTGTAAAAAAAACGTTCCCATGCTGGAACATTTTCAAATTTTATGTTCCTAAAATGTAACCTTTTGAGAACATTTTTGGGAACATAAAATTTATTTTTTTTATAACTATTTAAAAATAAAGATTAAAGTGTCTTGGCACGACAGTTGCTATATAAGAATCAGAGTGCGACACCGTAGCTCAAAAATTTAATCAAAGGAATTAAAAATGAATATCTTTCGCAATTTGTCCAAGTCCCGCCGTCAAGATGCAATAGTTATTAGTCTTGGTTTAGCACTCATTATGATTTCCAAATTTGTTGCATAGTTTAAAAGCAACAGTATTATATAAAATCAATTAAGCTTAACTTTTTAACATATAAATAAAACAGGAATAAAAACATGAATATTTTCCGTAATTTGTCCAAATCTCGCCGTCAAGATGCAATAGTTATCAGCCTTGGTTTAGCACTTATTATGATTTCCAAATTTGTTGCATAGTTTTATGCCTTACAATAAAATATAAAAATCAATCCAAAACCACCTCTCACAGCAAAAAGAATACACGTTTTAAATTAACGTGTGTTCTTTTTGTTTTTTAGCAGCCTGTAAAGGAGGGTTGATATAGTACTTTCAGTTGATATTAAATGATTAAATATAGTCAATATGATAAAATAATTTGATAAATAATAAGATTTACTCTTGATAAAAAAGAGTTGCTATATATTTTGTAACATAGTTTACAAGAATTATTAACATCACTATTCGAGTTGACAAGTGAGTAATTCCTCCATTAAAGTAATGGAAGTTTTTCCCAAGAAAAAAATAATAAACCAGCGTTTACATAGGAGCCATAAGCGATGATGCGTATTCTTTTATGTCATGATGGTACAAAGCTTGCTCAGGATGCTCTAAATTTTTTGCATGAAAAATTACATAATGTTAAAGTTTTAGATCTTTTATATGTAATACCCCGCAATTTGATTCACTATGGGCAAGTGGATCAACTAGCAACCCCTAGCAGTAAGCAAGAGTTTATAAATTATGTACAAGAAACTGGCGTGCAAGAATGCAAGGATAAATTGGGAAGCTTTGTAAAAGAAATTGAATCTTTTTCTCAAGAAAATAGTTTGCAACTTGACATAAAGTTACATGTACGCTGGGGAAAAGCTCTTGATATAATTCAAGAAGTCTCAAAAAGTTATAATGATGAAGCTATCTTACTACCTGCAAAGGTTTGGGGTATTGATTGGCTTGTTCAAAAAAATCTCAGAAAACTACAAGAATCACTGCCAACGTTTATTTTATAATTAAATTATGAAAAATATTATCTTATTTAAGCAGTTAAAAATTTTAGTGTTGTGTTTATGTTTTCTTGTTAACATGTTTGCCCCTTTATCCTTTGCAAATGATACTGAGGGCAAAATATATCGTTTTGGTGTGCTTACTCTCACTCATCCCATTGTATTATATAGACAATATGTACCTTTTTTTGACTTTATTAATGAGCATTTACCTTGGAGTTTTGAGCTTGTACTTTATAAAGGTTATGCTGAGGTGGTTCAGGCCATTGAAAATGGCGAGCTTGATATGGCATTGCTTGGTGGGCATACTTTTATGCAGGCGAAAAAATATACCACTTTAGAGCCAATTGTTGCTGTGCGTTCTAAAGATAATACTACGAAAACATACAGTATTTTTGTGACTAAAAGTGACAATACAGCCATAAATAATATTCAAGATTTACGAGGTAAATCCATTGCTTTTGGTTCTAAGCAATCTTCATCCAGCTATCTTATGCCATTGTATTTTTTAGATAAAAACTCCATAAATCTTAGAGATTTTTCCAAATATTATAATTTGGCAAATCATGAAGCCGTGGCAAGAGCAGTGCTAAGAGGTGAGTATGAAGTTGGAGTAATAGGAGAATCTTTTGCCAGACGTTTTTTAGGGCAAGGTCTAAAACAAATTGCATCAACGCAATCTTTTCCTAGTTTTTTATTGGTGGCTAGGAGTGGAGTATGTCCAAAAGTACGAGAAGATTTAAAGAATTACTTGCTTAGTATTAAATTTGATGATGAAGAAGTTGCCACTAAATCTAAGCTTTGGCCTGAAATTTTGCAGCATGGCTTTGCGCCAGTAGTTATAGAAGATTATAATTTTTTTAATAATTTCCCAACTCCCTCTTTACAAAAGTAACAATAGCTATGCAAAAGATTGCCTTTATTAAGATATTTCTTTTATCAAAATTAAAAAATATACGCCTTGGGATGCAGGCTATGCTTTTGGCAACTGCTATTCCAACCTTGCTATTTTTTACTATTCTTATGAGTTTTGGTATAGTTACGCGTGAAAACAATCTTATGTACCAAAATACTGTCCAGCAAGCTTTAAGCATTGCTAAAAGTGCGGCTCTCCTTTACACAAATTCAAGAATATATGAAGAATTACGCATGGTTGATTCTTCAGGAATGAGTGAATATCTAGAATATTTTATGGCAGATATGATGCGTCTTGATCCACGAATGAGGACTTTTTTTATCCTAAATGCCAATGGACAAGTGCTTGCGCATAATAATTTAAGAGAATACGGAAAAATTTATAATGATGCGGCAATTATAAGTTTGCTTCGTAGCAAGAAGGAATTCATCGAAGAAATTTACACCGATGAAAAACAGCATATTTTACGCATAACGGTTCCACTTGCCATTGGTTCAAAGTTTTGGGGTTTATGTCAAGTTGATTTTTCTTTAAATGAAATGTATGAATATAATTCAAACTTACGTAATGAAGTCATTATATTAGCAGTATTTTTTTTACTTTCATCCATTTATGTGGTCTGGCTTGCAGGGTGCCATTTTGTAACTCCCATTCGTAAACTCACTCAAAGCATGAATACCATTACCTTGCAAGGCGAAGTTGCTCAAAATTTACCTATTTTGCCAAGTCGTGATGATGAAATTGGTGAATTGCAAAATAGTTTTGTATGGATGTTGACACGTTTGCATCAAGTGGAGCAAGAACGCTTGCAAAGTATTGAAAAAATGCTCCAAGCAGAAAAAATGGCTGCAGTAGGGCAGTTAGCTTCCGGTCTTGCGCATGAAATTAACAATCCGCTTGGTGGCACCATTTTGTGCTTTCAAAATTTATGTGAAGGCGATATGGATGAAGAAACACGCAAGCAACATATTCAAGTTATAAATGAAAGTTTAGAAAAAATTAGGATGACCGTAAGTGAATTTCTTCGATTTGCAAGACCTTCGCCTATCTCTATTTGTGAAATAGCCATTCAAAAAATATTTGCTAATTGTCAGAGTTTAGCTGATTTTACGCTAAGTCGTCATGGCATAAATATCAATATTGATATTATGCCGAATATGCCCAATGTGCAATTGGATTTAAATAAAATCAGTCAGGTTTTGTTGAATCTAATATTAAATGCGGCCTATGCCTTGGAAAATAAGCCTAAGCATGATAGTAATAAAAATTCTATACTTTTAAAAGCTTACATTGAAAATCAAGATTTGCACATTATAGTTGCTGATACTGGCGAAGGTATTAGCAAAGAAGTGCAAGAAAGTATTTTTAATCCATTTTTCACCACCAAACCCGAGGGCAAGGGCACAGGTCTTGGTCTTGCTGTTTCAAGTACGCTTATTGCTCAACATGGTGGAACTTTGAAGATTATTGATAGTACTATAGAATATGATAGCATAGTATATTCCGGTGCAGTTTTTGAAATAAAAATACCATTAAACATAAGCTAAGTATTAATTAAATCATTTTTTATTGTTAATTTTTAAATTTTTAATAATCTAAAACAAAAGACTTTTTTCAGAAAAATTCTAGTGAAAATTTTTTTGAAGGGTTAATTATTTTGTAGACGGAAAAGCTTTGCCAATTCTCAGACTTTGGGCAAAGTCTTTCCCAAAGAAAAAATAATCAATCAACCTTCCCGAAAACATACAAAGGATATATTATGTACACATCCTTGCAACAATGCGTAAATGATTTGGAAAAGCATGGTCATCTTGTGCGTATTGATGCGCCAGTCGATGCTAATCAAGAAATTGCCGCTATTCAACGTCGAGCTTTTATCAAAAAAGCCCCTGCCTTACTCTTTACCAATGTTAAGGATTGTGCTTTTCCTATGTTAGCCAATCTTTTTGCAACAAAGGAAAGAATACAATTTATTTTTAGACATACCTTACCGGCACTTGAATTTTTGTTTAAGGTAAAGGCAGATCCATTGCTAGCTTTAAAAAATCCATGGAAATTCCTGTCCTTACTGCCTACAGTTTGGCATACACTGCCGAAAAAAGTCAAAAAAGGTAGTGTACTGGAATGCAAAGCTAATATTGATGACTTACCAAAGCTAATTTCTTGGCCAAAAGATGGTGGTCCTTTTATTACCTTGCCTTTAGTGTATTCTGAAAATCCAAATAAAAACAATATTTTCACCTCTAATCTTGGTATGTATAGGGTACAACTTAGCGGAAATGACTATATTGTCAATGAAGAAATTGGTTTGCACTATCAAATTCACCGTGGCATAGGTGCGCATCATATGGCGGCTCTTGAGCTTGGTAAACCCTTGGCTGTGCGTATATTTGTGGGTGGGCCTCCTGCTATGACACTTTCGGCTGTGATGCCCTTACCTGAAAATTTATCGGAAATTTTATTTGCCGGAGCTTTGGGGGGAAGGCGTATCACTATGATTTCTGCTGAGAACATCAATGATGGTTGCAATTTACCTATGTGGGCTAATGCAGATTTTTGTATTAGCGGACATATTTTACCAGAATGCAAGGATGAAGGTCCCTTTGGGGATCACTTGGGTTATTATAGCCTTGCTCATCCTTTTCCCGTTTTAAAGGTTTCATCAGTTTATCATAGGAAAGACGCTATTTGGCCATTTACCTCTGTTGGACGTCCACCTCAAGAAGATACATTATTTGGTGAATTTATTCACGACCTTACAGGTCCATTAATTCCACAAGTGTTTTCAGGCGTACATGAGGTTCATGCAGTTGATGCAGCCGGAGTTCATCCTCTACTATTGGTCATCGGTAGCGAACGCTATACTCCTTATGCTCAAGAAAGACGCCCTCAAGAGTTGCTTACTTGCGCTTGTAATGTTCTTGGAACTAGCCAAACTTCCTTGGCAAAATATTGTTTTATTACAGCTAAGGAAGATGACCCTAGCTTAACCACCCATAATATTGCAGATTATTTTGCTCATGTTTTATGTAGAACAGATTTGGAACAAGATTTGCATTTTATTACAAAAACAACCATAGATACTTTAGATTATTCAGGTTATGGCTTAAATTCTGGTTCAAAGCTTATTTGGGCAGCTGCTGGTAAACCAAAGCGCATTTTGGGAACTGAATTGCCAAGCAATATTTTATTGCCTCCAGCTGTAGATAAAATTAAACTTTTTGCACCCGGAATTTTACTTATTCAAGGGGCTCAAGATACAAGGCAAGCTAGTCAGCGAGGAAATTGCGATCAAGAAATGTATGTACTAGCTAATGTCTTGCAATCTTTAGCAAATAGAGATAGTTTCCCTTTAGTTGTGGTGGTTGATGACATAGATTTTGTTGGACAATCGTGGAATAATTTCTTATGGACAGTTTTCACAAGGTCTGATCCGGCAACTGATATTTATGGGGTAAATGCAAAATTTGACAATAAGCACTGGGCATGTGAAGCCCCACTTATTATTGATGCTCGCTTAAAGGCTTTTCAGGCTCCACCCTTGGAAGAAAATGCTGACGTGATTAAGCGTGTGGAGGCTCTTGGTGTTAAGGGTGGACCGTTATATAATTATATTTAATAGCTCTTTGTAATGAAGACTTTTGGCGGTCTTTAGAAAATTTTAATCTTCCAGCAGACTTTAATAACTAAAAGGAATTTATATGTTATTTAAGAAAAGAATTGTTTTTTCTTTAATTTTTATGATTTTTCTTGGGTTTGGTGCTGTTTTTGCGCAAAATTCACAAAATAAAGAGGTGAAATTGCCGCCAATGCCGGAAGGTGGAGCGGCATGTACCACTCTCATTGTAACTCCCGGTGCCAGTGCTGATGGAAGTATGATGGTGGGTCACTCAGACGATGACCATTTAATGGATCAAAGCATTGTTTACATTGCCGCAAGGGATTGGCCAAAAGGGAGCAAGCGTCCTGTATATGCTACTGCTTCTGCAATAGGGAATTTACCTGAATTTAATACTTATTATGTGCCACGCCTTGTCGGTAGCGATCGCAGCCCTGCGTATATGCATAAGGAAGTGTCCAAAAAATCTATACCCATTGGTTTTATTCCGCAAGTAGCACATACTTATGCTTATATTGATGGTAATTATGGTATAATGAATGAACATGGTCTTATGTTTGGCGAGTGTACTAATGGTTCCTTTGTAACCAATGGTCCTGAAGTTGGCAAGCGTATGTTTTATTCAGCTGAGTTATCTCGTGTTGCTCTTGAACGTTGCAAAACTGCTCGAGAAGCCGTTATTTTAATGGGTAAACTTATTGAGGAGTATGGATATTACGGAACTGGCGAAACCTTGCCGGTGGCAGATGGAAAAGAAGCATGGGTTTTTGAAATGGCACCTTCTCCAACAGGTACAGGTGGTCTTTGGGTAGCTCAACGTGTTCCTGATGGTGAATTTTGGGTAGCAGCAAATAAATTTAGCATAAGAGACCTTATCCCTAATAATCCTGATCAAATGTGGGGCAAAAACCTTGAATCCGAACTTGATAAAGCTGGTTGGCGTTCGCCTAAGGATAAATCTAAGCCCATAGATTGGTTATCATCTGTAAGCGTTGGAGAATATAGTCATCCTTATTATGCTCTTCGTAGAGTGTGGCGTGCCTATGATTTGGTAGCACCTTCTTTAAAACTATCCCCTTGGGTTGAAAATGGACTTACTCGTGCTTATCCTTTTTCTATAAAGCCAGATAAGAAAATCAGTTTAGAAAAAGTGCAAGCAATTTATGGTGACCACTACGAAGGAACTGAATTTGATTTAACTAAGGGCGTTGCCGCAGGTCCATATGGTTCGCCGGAGCGTTATTTGGGTCCATATGATCCTCATGGCGATGTTGGTAATCCTGATGCAAAACTATTGGGAGCATGGGAACGTCCAATTGGAATGAGCTATACAGGCTATGCTTTTATAAATCAGGTAAAGCCAACTTTACCGCCAGCCCTTGGTGCTACTTTATGGATTTCCTTGGATCGTCCTGCAAGCTCTGCATTTGTGCCTTTTGCCGTTGGTCCGTTGCCAAAGAGCTATGAATATAATGATACAAGAAGATTTTCTTGGGATGAAGCGTGGTGGATATATAGTCTTGTAGGTGACTATGTAAATTTAAAGTATTCTTATATGATTAAAGATGTAAAAGCCAGAGCCGCTAAAAATTTTGCCAAGGCAATATCTTTGCAAGCAAGTATGGAAAAAGATCTTTTGGCACTGGCTAAAAGTGATCCTGCAAAAGTGC
>CAYJDL010000074.1:0-2615 GCA_964368885.1 uncultured Desulfovibrionaceae bacterium
TTGACTGGATGGATTCTGAAATCAATCAAGATCCAGAATTTTTACAAAAACTTGTGCGTAGCCTTGGACGCATGATTAAGGAAGCTAGTGCAACCTTAACCGATGTGCGCATTCCTTTACGCACCTTTATCAATAATGTAGTGGATGGGTTTGCAACTTCACCCGAAGGTATTGACCAATTGCGCAAGCGTTCTGTCTTGGTTCAAGCTGCTATTTTATCAGTAGACATGCCAAAAGAAGTATGTGATGCCGTTATTTTGGCTTATGATGAAATTTGTAAGGAAAAAGAAAACGAAGGCGAAATGGTTCCTGTTGCGGTGCGTTCTTCAGCTGCCGGAGAAGATTCACGCAAAAAAGCCTTTGCCGGTTTACAAGATACTTATTTAAATATGGTTGGTAATGATAAAGTTGTCACTGCTTACCATTGGGATTGCGCATCAGCATATAATTTACGTTCCATGACTTACAGACGTGAAGCAATTTTGGATGCACTTGCCAAGGCCGAAGAAGTTGGCGACCAAAGCATAGCTGAAAATGCCAAAAAAGAATGGGCAATTGAAAATACATCTTTATCAGTTTGTATGATGCAAATGATTAATCCGGTTGTTGCCGGTACAGCTTTTTCAGCTGATACAGCCACAGGTTGCAGAGGTACGGATCGTAAAGATTTAGTAAGTATTGATGTTAGCTATGGTCTTGGTGAAGCAGTTGTTGGTGGTAAGGTAACACCTGATAAACTTTATGTTTTCCAAAGAGATAATGGATCAGAAGTAGTTATTCGCCAAATGGGTTGTAAGGATATGAAAATCATTTACGACGAAAAAGGCGGAACTAAAGAAGTAGAAGTGCCGGAACTTGAAGCCTTACGCTGGGCTTTGTCAATTTCCCAAGCCGAACGTGTTGCCAAGGGCGTTAGAGCCGTAAGCCTTGCCTATGATGGCATGATTATGGATACAGAATTTTGTATTGATGCAAAAGATAGATTGTGGTTTGTGCAAGCACGTCCGGAAACTCGTTGGAATGAAGAATTAGAGCTCCACCCCAATACAATATTTATGCGTCGCAAAGAAGTTGACGAAAAAGCTGCTGCCTCTGCGGAAGTTGTTTTAGAGGGTAATGGAGCTTCTCGTGGAGCAGGGCAGGGCACAGTTAAATTTTTACGCTCTGCATTAGAATTAAATAAAATTGAAAAGGGTGATATTTTAGCGGCAGAACGCACCGACCCTGATATGGTTCCCGGTATGCGTGTTGCATCGGCTATCATGGCTGACGTTGGTGGTGATACAAGTCATGCGGCCATTACCTCTCGTGAGCTTGGTATTGCGGCTGTAATTGGTATTCAAAGAGTTGATAAATTACGTGCTCTTGACGGTACTCAGGTTACAGTTGATGGTACTACAGGCAAGGTTTATCGTGGTTTGCTTCCCCTACATGAAGTAGGCGGAGAAATGGATTTATCCAAATTGCCTTCAACTCAAGCCAAGGTTGGTCTTGTTTTGGCAGACGTAGGTCAATCCTTATTCCTTTCACGTTTGCGCCAAGTGCCTAAATTTGAAGTTGGCTTATTGCGTGCAGAATTTATGCTTGGAAATATCAGCATACATCCTGAAGCTTTAGAAGCTTATGATAATGGTACATTGGATACAATTGTACAGCAGCAGGCCAAGGTTTTGGAAAATAGATTGACCAAAACCATGCAAGAGCAAATTTCTGCCGGACTTATTGTTTCTAATTTAAACTTGCGTGAATATGTAGGAGAAATTACAGGGCTTTCCAATGAAGTAAAGAACCTTGCCGTGCAAACAGCAAGCTCTGCTCCCGATGACTTAATTCTTTTGCACCGCAAAATGCGTGACCTTGACCATAAAATAGATGACTATTGGGAAGCTGCCACAAAACGCTTGGATATTTTAAAAACTAGTGCTGATTTGCATGAACATGTACGCATTATCATGGGTTTTGATGATGAGCTTGCCATGCTTTCTCCAAAAATTTCTGATGATATTAAACGCCGTGCAGAAATTGAAGCTAGCATTGATGCCCATGTAAAAAGCATTAATACTAATCAAACTGTTCTTGATGTAATTGAAAATATTGAAAAATTACGTGAAGAAGTTGGGCTTCGCACCGGACTTAAAAAGGAAATGGACGAAGTTCACGGATTAATTGAAAAAATTCGTGTTACCATCCAAAACAGAGGCTTCCGTAACGGTAAGGAACATTATGTACAAACCCTTGCCCAAAGTTTGGCAATTTTTGCCATGGCTTTTTACGGTAAGGCAATTGTTTACCGCACCACAGACTTTAAGAGCAATGAATATCGCAACTTATTAGGTGGTCATCTTTTTGAGAGTATTGAAGACAACCCAATGCTTGGTTATCGTGGAGTTTCTCGTAATATTCATGATTGGGAAATTGAAGCCTTTAAGTTAGCTCGTGGCGTTTATGGCGGTACTAATTTGCAAATGATGCTGCCCTTTGTGCGCACCTTGGAAGAAGCTCGCTCCATGCGCCGCTACCTTGACCAAGTGCATAAAGTACGCCCCGGACAAGATGGTTTAAAGATTATCTTAATGTCCGAAATTCCATCCAATGCCATTTTGGCAAAGCAATTT
>CAYJDL010000074.1:2630-3019 GCA_964368885.1 uncultured Desulfovibrionaceae bacterium
CTAGCAACTGACCGAGATAATGCCAGCCTTGGGCATATTTATGATGAAGAAGATCCCGCAGTTGTTTGGGCATTGCTTGTAACTATTTTCACTGGTCAAAAATATTGCAAGAAAGTAGGTTTTTGCGGACAAGGTGTTTCTAACAGCTTGATATTGCGTGGTCTTGTAGCCATAGCCGGTATTGCTTCTGCCTCTGTTGTGCCTGATACTTATTATCAAACTGTTCAAGATGTAGCCGCTATTGAAGCCGAAAAAATTCCACCTTCTGAGCTTGGTAATTGGCTTATAAAACAGCATCATGCTTATTTAAGTAGCCTGATGGAAAAAGAAGGTTACGGTCATATTCTTAAAAAATATACTCAACCTGAAGATGTGCGTGAATGGTACGA
>CAYJDL010000074.1:3029-8714 GCA_964368885.1 uncultured Desulfovibrionaceae bacterium
TAGAAACTACCACAGAATCTTTCTACCGTAAAGAACTTGGTAATTTCAGGTCAACATTCCATAAGCCTGTTATTTATGCAACTTGGGACTGGGTTACTACCGTTAATGATGCCTTGCATCATGCTGGTTTTGCTAACTTTGAAGAGCACCAAAAAGCTTTAGAAATATATCAACAAAAAGAATGGTAATATATTAATTGTATTAAATTAATTTTAATATATTGCTTTTTTCAGGGGGAAAGATTTTGTTCGCAAGATCTTTCCCCCAAAAAATATCTCAAGTAACAATACCGTGGATATGGTATTTTCTCAGAAAAATTAAAGCTTGACATATTCTTAAGAATATTTTATCAAGCACATCTTTGGAAGATTTGCTTCCTAATTTTGTTTAATTTGCTTAATGTGCATGGAGGATAACTATGCCAACAATTAATCAGCTTATCCGTAAAGAGCGGAAAGTAGTGGTAAAACGTAAGAAAACACCGGCTTTACAAGCTTGCCCACAACGCCGTGGCGTTTGTACCCGTGTGTATACCACAACCCCTAAAAAGCCTAACTCAGCCTTGCGTAAAGTTGCTCGTGTGCGTCTTACCAACGGTATTGAAGTAACAGCTTACATTCCCGGTGAAGGTCACAATTTACAAGAGCACTCAGTTGTAATGATTCGTGGTGGTCGTGTAAAGGACTTACCTGGTGTTCGTTATCACATTGTTCGTGGTACACTTGACACAGCAGGCGTTGCAGATCGTCGTCAGGGTCGTTCTAAGTATGGCGCAAAGCGTCCTAAATAGTTTAAGTTAAACATTTTACAGTCCACTGCATAAGTGTTCGTCATGCTCTTTAATCTCCAAAAGAGCCGGGCTGGTGACACTTTTCATTGCACATTGTAAGGAGTATATTATGCCCCGTAAAGGTCCCATTCCAAAAAGGGAGATTTTACCAGATCCCCTATATAACAGCCGCCTTGTGACAAAATTTATCAATCGCCTTATGTATAATGGCAAAAAAGGTGCTGCTGAAAAGATTTTTTATTCTGCTCTTGAAAATTTAGCCGAGAAATCCGGTGAAGAAGCCATGCGTGCTTTTGAAAAAGCTCTTGATAATGTTAAACCTCATCTTGAAGTTAAAGCAAGACGTGTGGGCGGTGCTACATATCAAGTTCCAATGGAAGTTCGTCCGGATCGTCAAATTTCACTTTCCATTCGTTGGCTAATTAATTATTCTCGTTCTCGTGGTGAAAAAGGTATGACCGCAAAACTTGCCGCAGAACTTTTAGATGCCTTTAACGGTCGTGGCGGAGCTGTTAAAAAGCGTGAAGATACCCATCGTATGGCTGAAGCCAACAAGGCTTTTGCCCACTATCGCTGGTAAGCAATAGCAAGTGTATGAAATTTATTTTTATCTTATTTTTGTAACATTATTAAATTACCGTACTCTAAAAAAACTGAGTACGGTACATGAATTTTTGTGCCAA
Organism: uncultured Desulfovibrionaceae bacterium; assembly: GCA_964368885.1. Lineage (GTDB taxonomy): Bacteria > Desulfobacterota > Desulfovibrionia > Desulfovibrionales > Desulfovibrionaceae > CAYJAD01. The sequence goes on from CAYJDL010000074.1 coordinate 4,503, forward strand.
GCACATTTATTTTCAGGAGATTAAGTCATGGCAAGCTCAATTGCTAGCGATAAACAGCGCAATATTGGTATTATGGCGCATATTGACGCCGGTAAAACCACAACTACCGAACGCATCCTTTTTTATACCGGCGTTTCCCATAAAATTGGTGAAACTCACGATGGCGAATCCACAATGGACTGGATGGAACAAAGAGGAATTACCATTACCTCTGCTGCTACCACATGTTTTTGGAAAGATTGCCGCATAAATATTATTGATACTCCCGGACACGTTGACTTTACCATTGAGGTAGAGCGTTCATTGCGTGTTCTTGATGGAGCTGTTTGTGTGTTTGATGCTGTTGCAGGTGTTGAGCCTCAATCAGAAACTGTATGGCGTCAGGCCGATCGTTATGGCGTTCCTCGTATTTGTTTTGTAAATAAAATGGATCGCATAGGCGCAAATTTCTTCCGCTGTGTTGACATGATTGTTGATAGACTTGGAGCTAAACCAATTATGTTACAATTGCCAATCGGTCAAGAAGATCGTTTTGAAGGTGTGGTAGATCTTGTGAGTGGTCAAGCCATTACCTTTGATAAAGCTTCCAAGGGTGCAGAATTTATTATTGGGCCTGTGCCTGCTGATATGCAAGATTTATACGAAGAAAAACGCTTTGAGATGATTGAAGCCGTTGCCGAAGAAGATGAAGAACTAATGGAAAAATATCTTGGTGGCGAAGAATTAACTCAAGAGGAAATTATTTCTTGCATTCGTAAAGCTACAATTAATCGCACAATTGTTCCTGTTATGTGTGGTTCTGCTTTCCGTAATATGGGTGTTCAACCCTTGCTTGATGCCGTAGTTGATTATTTGCCTTCCCCCATTGATATTGAGCCAATGAAGGGGCATGCCCCCGGCGATGAAGAAAAAATTATTGAATGCCCATGCGATGAGAAAAAACCTCTAGCCGGGCTAGTCTTTAAGCTCTTTTCCGATCCATATATAGGGCACCTTTCCTTTGTGCGCCTTTATTCCGGTCGTGTAGAATCCGGTATGAGTGTTCTTAATGCCAATACCGGCAAAAAAGAGCGTGTTGGGCGTATCTTAAAGATGCATGCCAATAAGCGTGAAGATATTAAAAGTGCCGGAGCAGGAGACATTGTAGCTTTTGTTGGTCTAAAGCTAGCATCAACAGGCGATACTCTTTGCGATGAAAAAAATCCTGTTATTCTTGAATCTTTAGATATTCCGGAACCAGTAATCGAAGTTGCCATTGAGCCAAAAACAAAAAGCGACCGTGATGCTCTTTCTGCTGCCTTAAATAAGCTTGCTAAAGAAGACCCTTCCTTCCGTGTAAAGGGTGATGAAGAAACAAATCAAACCCTTATTGCCGGTATGGGTGAGCTTCACCTTGAAATTATTGTTGACCGCTTGGTGCGTGAATTTAGCGTTAATGCTAACGTTGGTAAGCCGCAAGTTGCCTATAGGGAAACAATTTCCAAGCCTGCTAAGTCAGATATGAAGCATGCTAAGCAATCCGGTGGACGTGGTCAATATGGTCACTGCGTTATTGAAATTGAGCCAAATCCTGCTAAAGGCTATGAATTTGTCAACTCCATTACTGGTGGTGTAATTCCTAAAGAATATATTCCTGCCATTGACAAAGGTATTAAGGACGCTATGAAAAGCGGCGTTGTAGCTGGCTTCCCAACTGTTGACCTTAAGGTAAATCTGGTCTTTGGTTCTTATCACGATGTTGACTCCTCCGAGCAAGCCTTCTATGTAGCCGGATCTATGGCCATTAAGGATGCTATGGCTAAAGCTTCACCTATTTTGCTTGAGCCTATTATGGACGTTGAAGTTGTTACCCCAGAAGAATTCCTTGGTGACGTTATGGGCGACCTAAATGGTAGGCGTGGACGTGTTCAAGGTATGGAAGCTCGTGGCGCAGGTGCTCAAAGTGTACGTTGCCAAGTGCCTCTTTCTGCTATGTTTGGTTATGCTACTGATTTACGCTCCAAAACTCAAGGACGTGCAACTTTCAGTATGCAATTTGACCATTATGAGCGTGTACCTGCGGCTATTTCTGAAGAAATTCAAAAGAAAAAATCTTAGATTTCAGAAATATTGATTATTTTTTTTGGGGGGAAACTTTTTGTGAACAAAAAGTTTCCCCGTCCTCAAAATAATTGGCCCTTCAAAAAAACTTTAATTAGAATTTTTCTTACGAAAAATTCTTTTTTTTAAAGTTCAAAGTAGCTTTGTAAAGGAAGCACTAATTAAATTTCTTTTTTAGTTAGGAATGAAGTTTTAATTTTAAAACTATGTAAATATTTTTTCGCTAGAAAAAATCTAGTGAAAGTTTTTCCCAAGAAAAAAGAAAAAAATCAGCGTTTATCACATAAAATAAAAATTAGAGAGTAATCCATGTCATTGAGTATAGGAATTGTTGGCCTGCCAAATGTTGGAAAATCCACTTTATTTAATGCTTTGACCAAGGCACAAAATGCCCAATCTGCCAATTATCCATTTTGTACCATTGAGCCAAATAAGGCTATTGTTGCCGTACCGGATGAGAGGTTACAAGTTTTAACGGACTTGGCAAAGCCTCAAAAAACATTACATGCCAACGTAGACTTTATTGACATTGCCGGACTTGTGCGTGGTGCCAGTAAGGGTGAAGGGCTTGGTAATCAATTTTTAGGTAATATACGTCAATGCACTGCAATTATTCACGTTGTTCGCTGTTTTGAAGATGAAAACATAACCCATGTTGATGGTGAAGTTGATCCTTTGCGTGATATTGAAACCATAGAAACAGAATTGCTTCTTGCAGATATTCAATCAGCAGAAAAACGTCTTGATAGATTGCGCAAAGTTCGTGGCGATAAAACTGCCCAAGTTATAGCGGATCAATTGGCCGTACTTGTTGACCATCTTAACGCCGGAAATCCTGCCATCACCTTTGCTAAACCTAACAGCGACCTTTTTGATACTCACTGGCGAGAAATGGGGCTTATTACTGCAAAAAAAACCATTTATTGCGCAAATGTTGATGAAGATTATACCAATAATGCCTATGTTGAAAGAGTAGAGAACTTTGCAAAAGAACGCAATGCCGGTTTTGCTCTGATATGTGCAAAAATTGAAGAGGAGTTGCAAGGTCTTTCTGATGAAGAACAAGCAGATATGCTTGAGTCTTTTGGAATTGCACACAGCGGTCTTGAGACCATTATTAAAACTAGTTACGCTACCTTGGAATTATGTTCATATTTTACAGTTGGCGAAAAAGAAGTTAGAGCTTGGACCATAAAACAAGGCTCAAGAGCACCCCAAGCTGCCGGAGTTATTCACACTGACTTTGAACGTGGTTTTATTCGAGCAGAAGTTATTAGCTATGCTGACTTTGTTGAGCACAAAAACGAAGCAAACTGTCGCACTGCCGGAGTTTTACGCACAGAAGGTAAAGAGTACGTGGTAAAAGATGGGGATGTTATGCACTTCCTCTTTAATGTTTAGTAAGTATTTCTTTGTGGTTTGACGCTTAATAATTGCTTGTAATAAGGTGAATAAGTTATAAAAATACGGAGCGTGAATTATGTTAAAAAAAATAGCTTTATTTCTCAGTTTAGCCATGATTATCACGGCTTTTAGTACTAGCCTTGCCCTTAGTGCATCTGTAGAATATGATCCGGAAAATCCAGTTTACAGCAATTCTCGTTATGGCTTTTCTTTACGTTTACCTCCCGGAAAATATGATATTTTTGAAGCTGATAATGGTGATGGTATTACCGTTACAGGTCCTAAGGACTTTATGTTAAAAGCTTATGGCGAAATGGTTATGGATGACCCTGCAAAAAGTGCTGAGGAGCTTGTAAAATATTGGGCTGAATACTTTGGTAAAGTGCAAGAAAAAGATGTTCAAAAAAATCAGCTTGTTGTTCAGTATGTTAAAGATAATATTCTAAGTATTATGAAAATTTATCTTATGGATGGCACACGTAAAATTTTGCTTATTAAATTTCCGGTTGATCAAAAAGAAAAATTTGAAGAGATTACTGATCTTGCGTTAAAAAGCTTTAACTAGGCGGCTATTATTATGAAAATAAAGTTAATTGCGTCTTTTGTAATAATATTAATATGTTACTTTTCTCTGTCGGTGCAAGCTCAGCAAGAGCCAAAAATAATTATTTTGCATACCAATGATGTACATACCAGCATTGATAAAAA
>CAYJDL010000074.1:8737-10398 GCA_964368885.1 uncultured Desulfovibrionaceae bacterium
TTGCTGCCTATAAAAAGCAAATGCGGAAAAAATATGGCAAAGATAATGTGCTCTTAGTGGATGCCGGAGATGCCATTCAAGGCGGCCCCGTAGGTTCGCTTACTCAAGGTGTTGCTATTATTGATATTATGAATGCCGTCGGCTATGACTTTATGACCTTGGGTAATCATGAATTTGACTATGGTTTAGCGCAGCTCAATATGCTTTTAGAAAAATTGCAAACTAAGGTTATTTCATGTAATATAAGTTATATAAAAGATGCAAAGAATTTTGTTAGCCCTTTTAGTATTGTTGAAATTCAAGGTCTTAAGCTTGGTTTTGTGGGTATTACCACGCCTGAAACTTTGTCAAAATCAATACCGGCAAATTTTCAAGACAAAAATGGAAATTATTTTTTAAGCTTTGCTGAAGGTAATCAAGGGGTAGAGTTGTACAATATTGTACAAAAAAATGTTGACCTAGCTAGATCACAAGGTGCTGATATAATTATTGCATTGGCACATTTAGGAATGGATAACGAATCAAGCCCTTGGCATACGCCCTTAGTTGTAGCTAATACTAGCGGCATAGATGTTGTTATTGATGGACATTCGCATACTTTATTAAAAGGCACTTTTATCAAGAATAAGGATGGCAAGGATGTAATTGTAACTCAAACAGGGTCTCGTTTACAAAGCCTTGGAAAAATCAGTATTGATCCTAAAACTAAAAAGATAATTGCTGAAATCATTGAAGACATTCCTGTAAGAGATGCTAAGACTCAGGCTGTTGTTGACTCCATTAATGATAAACTTGCTGTAACCTTAGAGAAAAGTGTGGGTACAAGTGTTAACGCACTAGCAGCTGATAACGCTGCCGGATTAGAAATAATTCGCATGCAAGAAACGAATCTTGCAAATTTGGTTACAGACGCTTTTCGCATTGTTTTAGAAGCAGACGTGGCCTTGATCAACGCCGGAGGAATACGCAATAGCATTGATAAAGGACCAATAACATTTAAAGAAGTTATTAGCGTTTTACCCTTTGGTGGCGATGGTGTTTTATTACAAGTTAGTGGTCAAACTTTACTCAATGCCTTAGAAATGGGTGCTATGGTTTATCCTAAAGCCAGTGGCGGTTTTTTACATGTATCGGGTTTGGAATATAGTATTGACCCTAACGTACCATCATCAGTGAAGGTGGATGATAAGGGTAATTTTATCTCTGTAAATGGACCTTATCGAGTGAAAAATGTGCGTGTAAATGGCTATCCTTTAGATCTTAACAAAAAATATAGTGTAGCTGGTACAGATTATATTTTGCGCTTATCAGGCGATGGTATGACTATGTTTAAAAATAGCAAAGTGCTAAAAGATAAATTTATGATTGATAATGAAATAATTATAGCTTTCATCCAAAATAATTTAAAGGGTAAGGTCGGAACTGAATATGCAAACCCTAAGGGACAAGGACGCATTACAATTTTAAAACCTTAATTTATTCTCCTTGACAGCAAGGAACTAACAATATAGAAAAAATCTATGCGCCCGTAGCTCAGTTGGATAGAGCGTTGGCCTCCGGAGCCAAAGGCCGTGTGTTCGATTCACGCCGGGCGCGCCAAGAAAACAAGCCAAAATCTGGCGAAATCATTAAGAAAATCACCAAAAATCAAGGCAAAGCAA
>CAYJDL010000075.1:0-518 GCA_964368885.1 uncultured Desulfovibrionaceae bacterium
GCCTTCATAATCGATAACTTCTATCTTTTGAACTTCATGTGAGGTGCGAAACCCATCAAAAAGATGACAAAAAGGTACAGAAGCATCAATGGCTGATAAATGCGCTACTAAAGCTAGATCCATACACTCTTGTACGGAAGCAGAAGCTAACATAGAAAATCCGGTTTGGCGACAAGCCATTACGTCTTGATGATCCCCAAATATTGATAGGGCATGAGCGGCAACTGCTCTTGCTGAAACGTGAAAAACGCCGGGTAAAAGCTCACCAGCAATCTTGTACATATTTGGAATCATGAGCAAAAGACCTTGAGATGCCGTAAAGGTGGTGGGCAGTGCTCCGGCCGCCAAAGAGCCATGCACAGCACCTGCTGCTCCAGCTTCAGATTGCATTTCACGTACTACTAGCTTTTGTCCCATAAGGTTTTTGCGGCCAGCTGCGGCCCAATCGTCTGCCAACTCTCCCATTACAGATGAGGGAGTAATTGGATAGATGGCTGCTGCGTCGGAAAGAGCGTAAG
>CAYJDL010000075.1:528-10243 GCA_964368885.1 uncultured Desulfovibrionaceae bacterium
CCATCCATAGTTTTCATCTTAGCCATAATCAACTCCTTGAGATGTCTTAAATTGATGTCTGTGCATCTTTTTTAATAGGGTGCTAACCTACTAAAGTTAATAAATATTGAAGCTAAAAACTAGCTCAACTGAGAAATGTTAGCAAAAAAATAACATCTTGTCATGTACTATATTTAAAATATTACATTCATTGAGCAATCAAACTATTAGCATGGAATTGTTTGTTTGAACAGTCTATTTAGACCTAAATTTAAATTTTATTAAAATAAAACTCACTATATGCCGTACTTCCTTTATACCCTTTAAATGACTATTTAACTCAAGTGCATCTATTTAGGTTTAAAAATAAAGCAATCTAAAATATCTATAAACCAACATTAGGAATAGATAAATCAGCTAATTCACCCATGCTAATGGGAAATAATGGCGGCCTAGCTTGATAAGGATTAAGATTTTCTAAAGGTATTGCATGCGCATTAGCTATAAGTTCTGCTACGCTAGAAGCGCACATTCTACCTTGACAATGCCCCATACCACAACGACTTTGAGCCTTAAGAGCATCTAAACTATAGCAACCCTTCAGAATATAATCTTTTAATTCCTTAGCTTTTAATTCCTCACAGCGGCATACAATTGCATCATCACTAGGCACAAGAGCATGTTTATTGGGGCTAAACATGGCATCAGTAAAATCTTGCATCAATTTACAGCGCATTACTGTTAATTGATGTGCCCTTGTCATTTTATTGCGTTTTTCTTGGGTATATTTACCAAGTTTAGCACTAATGGCAATTCCGACAATGTGACCTTTAGCTGTTGCACTTAAAGCTCCAGCAACTCCTCCCAAATCTCCGGCAATATATATATTATCTTCACTGCTTTGACCAAATTCAGAAGTTTGAGCATGCCAATAAAGATTTTTTGAATCAAAAACATGTCGACAATTAGCCAAATGGCTAATGCGTGTTTCAGAAATAATTCCTTCATGCAAAAGTATAGTTTTAGCGTCAATATTATGCTGTTTACCTTGCGTTTCAAAATTAAGCTGAAGATCATTATCTTGGGTAATGGATATATTTTTAGCCCGAAAATAAGTAGGAATTACTTTCAGCAGCGGTTGCAATGCATAGTAAAAACCATGCAAGAAATATATAGGACGACTCAAAACCTTAGGCGACTGCACCATAGCCTTTAACATATTATGAGTAGTATTACCCGTAAATACAAGCGCAGAAATGGGTATTTTTAGTTTACAAAGATGCGCTACTGTTTGCAAAATCAAAGGGCCATTGCCGCAAAGAGCAACAGGCGCACTAGGACTTAAACCAGCTGACTTTAAAAGTAGGTCGCACGCCCCTACCCCCATAACATTTGGCAAGTCCCATCCTTGTACTGGTGATGGTCTTTCCATAGCTCCAGTTGCTAAAACGACAGCTTTGGCATTAAGGTAATAACTTTGTTCTGCTATACTGACACAAATATGCTTATCTTGCACATACCAAACATGTGCGTTGGGGATGAAGGTTGCTCCGCAATGCAAAAAAGCTTGTATATTTTGCACACCTTGCTTATATTCCTCTCCGAAAAAACGTAGCTTTTCAGATGATGCCGAAGCAGCATTCTTCCAAATTTGTCCTCCAGCTTGACCTTGTCTATCTAAAACCAAGACATTAAGCCCACTTACTGCACATTCCCTAGCACAGGCCATACCGGCAGGACCTGCACCAACTACTATTACATCCCAATTTAATTGCATTATATTTCCTCCGTATTGTTTGATATTTTGGAAATATTAACTTCATCCGAAGCAAAAGAAGCACACCCTTTTTGCCTATAAATTTGCATACCTTCACGCACTTCTATCATACAAGCTTGTTGATTATCCTTGCCGTCAATACGCATTAAACATTCAAAACAAATACCCATTTGGCAATAAGGTGCCCGCTTATTATGATATTTTTTCGTTATCCTAGTATGATGTGCATGTGAACTTAATACAGCGGCGGCTACGCTTATTCCGCTCTCAACTTCTATTTCATTGTTTTCAAAGAATATTTTCACTTTTTCTGAACTGTTCTGAAAATGCTTTTGCATGATTTCCTCATTTGGACTAATGAAAACGGTGATTTACTTTTGTTTTAAAGTTTGTTCGTAAATAAATGTAACGTGCGGCAAGTTCAAGAAAAAATGTGCTTTGACGCAGTAATTGCCCACGGAACATTATTTACGGATAAGCTCTAAGTTCTACTTTCACAATGTATTATTTCCTAATCGGCAGGCTGCTCTTTTTTCAACAGCAACCAAACGTCCCCCTTGGTATACACTTGCTTAGCTTGAGTATGTGCTTTTTCTCCTTCACCGGCATAAAGATCTATACGTTTTAAATTAATGGCTCCGCCGGTATCATGAGCAAAGCCAAGACCATTTAAGGTGCTAGTTTTACCCACAAGATGCCCTGGTCTTAAGCTCTTCTTTCCCTTAGTCGGTAAATTATAAGCTAAAATACCACCAAGAGGTAAAACACGCTGATCAACGGCCATACTTACCCAAGGCGTTAAAGAAGATCCAATGCTCCCTTGAGGTTTCATAGCTCCATACCGGAAAAAAACATAGCCAGATGAAGCTTCCAAAAAAGCCTTTCTTTGCTCTACTGTTGCATTATCCCACCAAGAGCGCATTCCTTTGAAATCAGCATTGCGTCGAGAAAGCTGACCTGTACCAATTAAATATCCTGCCATACTTTTACCCTTATGACCATTTAATCCTGCAAAAAGTACAGCTTGCGTACTACCATCTTCAAAGGTTAATAGACCTGAACCTTGAAGCATAAACCAATAAACATCAAAAGGATGGGCTAGCCAAGCTATTTCAAGGTTACGTCCGGCTAAAACCTTGTGGTAATCAATGTCAACACGACTATGATATGGTGGGTCTGGTCGAATAACCTTAGTAAAGGCCGTGTCTGGGCAAGTATGCGTAGGTAAACATGCAGCCACATGCGGTGCAACTTCTTCAGGCAATCGATATAGTGGATAATTAAAGCTTTCACTTTGCACACGACTAGCTATAGTTACAGGGGAAAAATATGATGTAAAGTGAGTACGTGGCGTTAAATGCAACCATTGAAAGTGTTGCTCCAAAAGTTCTGGGTTAGCATCAAGATTTGGTAATAATACTTGTAAAAGTTCCAAGGATTGAGTAATTTGTTGCCAAGTTATATGCAATGAAGCTTGACTTATGGCAAATGAGTGTTGAGGTTGAGCCTTAGCATAGTTTAATGAATGCTGTAATGCCGGTCCAAGGTCCATCCAAGACAATAAACCTTGACGTTCTTTTTGAAGACCAAGAGCAAGGGCTAAAGCCTGCTTTGAGGCAATAGGTTTAAGAATAGGGCTTTTAAGGTGCAATGGTTCTAAGACCTTATGAATCGTATTTGCACAAAAGGAAAGTTGTGTTAATCCTAAAATTAGGTATAAAATCATTCCAATACTAAGAGTAAAAGTGGTCTTTTTCATTGTTTTCCCATTTCCTTGAGTTGAAAATGTTTTTAGCATAAAAATATGGACATTTGCAAAAATCTGGACTAAGTGTTTATATCTTATTTTTAAAAGGAGAAACATCCATGGGTCAAAAGAAAATTGAACGCCATAAAGAATTAGATCGCCGTCGTAGACGTCGTGCCAAACGTCTTAAGCAACGCATCCGTGATGCTAAAGCTGAAACAAAAAATTAAATAAAACTTACTTTTGGCATTTTGCGTGATTCTAATATACATAAATGGTCTCAAACATGTAAAGTATCAGTAAATATTTTTAGACTTTATGCCTATTTAAAAAATATTTCAAATGTTTTACAGTTATAAAAAAACCTTAATTAGAATCACGTAAAATTAGAATCATCTCACTTTGTGTCATGAAGTAATTAGTGTTTACATTTAAGATAGCAACCACTAACTCTGTTCTGCATAGCTTAACCGTTAAATACTTTTTCTGCTTTAATATCATTGCCAAAGAACAAATAAGTGTTTATTTAAAGACAAATTAGGGTTAAACTTTAAAATTAGTGAAAATAGTTTTTTCCCTGCGAATCTTTAACTCACCCTATCAAATGCTTACTATATATTTATTCATTCAACAAAACTACCAAAAACCAAGCAATGCGATGTTATTAAGATTGCCCTTGGCAGTAAAAAGTCACATCAGGGTCTGTACTCATTTATCAAGAGCAGAACTTTGTTTTTGACTGAGATTTTACTTTTTGTATTAATATATAGTATTATTTTTAACCCTATAACCACAGTTCAGGAATCACCATGCCTATTTATGAATATCAATGTCCAGAGTGTAATAATATTTTTGAAGAATGGTTAAATATTAGCCAAGCTACACAAAATTCACCTTGCCCTAAATGTAATGCTCAAGCAAGTCGCATTATTTCTAATACTGCTTTTGTACTTAAAGGTGGCGGTTGGTATGTAACCGAGTACGGAAATCGTAAAAATACTAATAATGGTGCCAGTAAAACTATAGATAGCAAACAGGCAAGCACAACTAAGAGTGACGCTAGCAGTACAAATACCGAGCCTGCTTCTTTACCTAAGGTAGATAATAGCAATAATCAAGCCCAAAGTGCAAGTGCTTAGAGAGGTATTTTTTATGATTGATAGATATAGTCGAGAGATAATGAGCTCTCTTTGGACTTTGGAAAATCGTTACGCTGCATGGCTTAAAGTTGAATTGGCCATTTGCGAAGCATGGCATGAGCTTGGACGCATTCCTACGGAAGAAATAGAAGTTATTCGTGCAAAATCAGCTTTCAATGTTGAACGTATTTTAGAAATTGAGTCAACCACACATCATGATGTCATAGCTTTTTTAACTTGTGTTGAGGAGTATGTAGGGCCTAGCGCACGTTTTATTCATCTTGGGTGCACTTCCTCTGACATTGTGGATACGGCCAACGCTTTACTTTTAGTTGATGCCGGTAATATTTTGCTAGAAGACTTAAATGCCCTTTTACAAACTTTAAGGAACCTTGCGCATACTTGGAAAGGCACTTTATGCATGGGACGAACCCATGGTATTCATGCTGAGCCAACTAGCTTTGGCTTAAAAATGGCAGGATACTATGTTGAATTTACACGACATTTACAACGATTAAAAGATGCAATAGAAAATATTCGTGTTGGAAAACTTTCAGGTGCAGTTGGAACTTATGCTTTTTTAAGCCCGCAAGTGGAAGCTTTAAGCATGAAGCACTTAAATTTAAATGTAGACCTCCATTCAACGCAAATTATTCAGCGTGATCGCTATGCACAGTTTTTTACAGCATTAGCTATTTTAGGTGGCGGCATTGAAAGGCTTTGTGTGGAATTACGTCATTTACAACGTACCGAAGTTATGGAAGTAGAAGAAGGATTTCGCAAAGGGCAAAAAGGTTCCTCAGCTATGCCTCATAAGAAAAATCCTATTTCAGCTGAGAATATGACCGGACTTTCTCGTTTACTGCGTACTAACGCTCTTGCTGCTATGGAAAATCAAGCTCTATGGCACGAACGAGACATTAGCCACTCTTCTGTAGAAAGAGTTATTATGCCTGACTCAACAATTTTAGCAGACTATATATTACATCGCTTAAATAATTTATTAAGCAATCTTGTGGTAAAGCCACAACGTATGCAAAAAAATATGGAACATTCTTTTGGTCTTTATTATTCGCAAAGAGTACTAACAAACCTTATTGAAAAAGGTGTAGCACGTCAAAAGGCTTATGAAATGGTTCAAGCCTGTGCTATGCAAAGTTATGAAAAGCAGGTTCCTTTTCAAGAGATAGTACAAACAAATCAAGAAATAATTACGCTAATTGATACTGTAACCCTTGCACAATTATTTGATTCAAGTTACTATTTGAAACATGAGGACGAAATTTTTGCAAGAATCTTCCAGTCTTAAACAGTGGGGTAAAAAAATATGCTTGAATTAAAGCGTCGATTAGCTCGTATTCTTATAGAAAAATCCTATAAAGAAGGGGACTTTGTCCTTTCTTCCGGTCGAAAAAGTGATTATTATTTTGATTGTAGGGTTACAGCCTTGCACCCTGAAGGGTCATGGCTCATTGGCAAGCTATTTAATGTTATCCTTGCAGATGTGGATATTAAGGGAGTTGGCGGCATGACACTTGGAGCAGACCCTCTTGTATCATCAACAACTGTGATTTCACATGAATTAGGTCGTCCCTTAGCCGGATTATTAGTTCGTAAAGAAGCTAAAGGTCATGGAACTGGTCAATATGTGGAAGGTCTTGGCAATTTTGTACAGGGCGATAAGGTAGCAATGCTTGAGGACGTTGTAACAACAGGCTCTTCCTTGCTAAAAGCTTGCACTCGAGTCAGTGACGCTGGTCTCAACATTGTAACTGTGTGCACTATCTTAGATCGTCAAGAAGGCGGAAGGGAAATTTTAAATGATAATGGATATAACCTTCTGTCTTTGTTCACACGAGATGAACTAGTTGCTCTAGGTCGTTCATAGTAAAGCCTGTAACTTAACAGATATTAAAATTTTACAACATTTATCTTGCTGTATGGAAAGTGCGATGAGTATAGCTATTGCTAAGCTACATATATTGTTATCTTTAATAGTAACCTTTGTTTTTTTGTGTACAAATTTAGCCCTTGGTCAACCGGGGGCTGCTCTTGTTTGGCAACCTAGCATCCCTGATGCTGCTTTGCCCTCTAAAGTCGTGACTGTAGACAAATCCAAGCAGCAATTCTATTTATATCAAAAAAATACTCCGTTTGCGCTTACTCACAACTATGCTTGCACTACCGGACAAATTGATGGCGATAAACAAATTAGCAATGATAAACGAACTCCTGAAGGTGTTTATTTTGTTGTGTACAAAATCGACAAGGGGCTTGATTTTAAAGAATATGGTGGCATTGCCTACACTCTAAACTATCCAAATCCTGTTGACAAATTACGGGGAAAAACTGGCTATGGAATATGGATTCACAGTAAGGGAGATGGCATTAAACCTAAAATTACACGTGGCTGCATTGCAATTGGCTTGGACGAAATTGCTACAGTCGGTCCATTGCTAACTTCTGGAACGCCGGTTGTAGTAGGTGAGACTTTAAACCCTGTAGTTCCTATGACCGACGACGGTACCGCAATGCACTTGCGTAGGCGTATGGAACAATGGACTCATGCTTGGGCAAGTCGCTCGCAAACTTTTTTTGATTTTTATGATGCTGAGTCTTATACTAAGGCAATGCCAGAAACATTTCATGCTTTTAGATTGAATAAAGAACGTTTGTTTAAACGTCTTGACTGGATAAATATTTTTAATCGAGAAGTGCATGTTCTGGAAGGACCGGGATATTGGGTGACTTGGAGCGAACAATTTTATCGTGCGCCTAACCTTAGCACTGAAGGCATACGTCGTCTTTACTGGCAACGTGACGCAGACAATCAGTTCCGCATTGTTGGTATGGAGTGGATTCCTAGCAATCTTGGCTTGCAAGCTGCATTTAAGCAGGGAAAGCTTGTTGCAACCAATTCTGAACAAAAAAGCGATGCAACACCGCCATCTATTCGCAGCGAAAAGCCTCAAGTGCCACCTTTAGACATGCCGGAAAATGATGTTCCACCTTTAGCTCAAGAAATAAAAGAAGATAAAATACAACAACCTACAAATTCTACGCTTCCACTTGCTGTAAATCCGCAACAAAAAGTTGCACCTGCAGCAAAAACAACTATTATTTTGGATGACAACTTAAAAGCAATTATGCTCCAAAACATAAAAGACTGGAACATGGCATGGGCTACACAAGAGAGCAAAGCCTTTTTCAATTTTTATGATACAGAACGGTATGGCAAGGAAGTTGGGCAAAATTATCGTAATGCTTACAGACAATTGCAAAAAATAATGTCCCCCTACTTTAAAAAGCCATGGCTACAAATGCTTAGCACTGAAGCTGATTTAAAGGTTCAAAACGATATACTCATAGCCTCTTTGAGGCAATGGATTTTTGTTAGCGGAAGCAAACCAAAAGAAGGTGAGCATACACTTTATTGGAAAAAGAATGCAATAGGTCAATGGCGTATTGTGGCATCCGACTGGAAAGATATGCCTGTTACCTTACAAGTTGACTATTTAGAGAAGGTTAGTTCGGAAATAGGCAACATGATTGAAATATGGCGTAAAGACTGGCTTTCAGGTGATGTCGATAAATATATAAGGCATTATTCCCCTAAGGCTCGACAAGCTGGGCGCAACAGAAATGGTATAGCTTTACAAAAAAAGCGAGTTTGGGCCAGAGCTGCTCCGGCTAAGGTAGAATTAAGTGGAATGCGCTTACAAATTACAGCAAAAGGCATAGTCGCTGATATGCTTCAAAGCTATGAGGACAGTAATGGAAAGGGTGATAAAGGAACTAAAACACTTTTATTAACCCCTACTAAAAATGGTTGGCAGATTGAAAGAGAAGAATGGATAAAAGCGAAATAGATTAAGTTGTACGTGAAAAAAGTGTTAGGTGTTTTTGGAAATACATTTATCAGATAAATGCAATCTAGAAGTTTAAGCGTAATAAAACGTATTTATAGCACTACTAAGGAGTACACATGTCTTCATCACAAGAAAAATTTAATATTATTCTTATGCGTGATAGTGGCGAAAGTAAAAGAATACGTATGCCACGCTCACGTTTTCGCACAATTGTCTTTTTAATTTTTTTATGCCCAATTTTAGCAATTACTTTTTTTTGTCTATCATATTATTTGTGGCAAGAAAATGCTAACTTGCGTCACTCAATACAGGAAGTAGAAGATTTAAATCAAGAATATAAGATTACTACAAAGCGTTTAAGGCACCTTGAGCAATTGCTTAAACCTAATAACTCTGTACTTAACGCTATTTCAGAAAATATTGCTGAGAACAGAGCAAAAGAGGCTGTTAATTCGAAAAAAAATTCAGGTACAAAAACGCAAAACACAGCAGATGACGACGGTCCCGGACATGAAATATTTCCTGTTATTGATACAAAGGAAGTTATAATTCAAAACGTTTCCTGTAATTTAACAAAAAAAAATATATTACGCACGTCGCTTGAGCTACGCAATGAGCATGCAAACAGCATTAGTGGGGAAGTTAAATCAATTTTAATTTTAAACTCTGGTCAGATTGTCAATCTTGTCACTAGACCAAACGATGCAGGTAAGTATAAAATATCGAAATTCAAATCAACTGTATTAATAACAGTTTTAGATAAAAACTATGACTTAACCAATGCACAAATTGTTATTGAGGCAAAAAACGACACTGGTACAGTAATTTATCGCAACATTTATCCCGTATCACAGTAATCTTTTTGATGATAGTAAAAGCAGTCTAGAGACTATATTAGCTTACAGCTGGCATCATTTTAACCATAAAAAAGGAATAAAAAATGGGTATCTTTAATAGAATGCTCGGCAATGCCGGAGAAGTAAATTTAAAAGATGTTGAATCAGAAATTAATCCTTTATTAATTGAAGGCGAAGGTATTCATAGAGTTTTTAAAACTATAAGAGATATGTATGTCTTTACAACTAAAAGATTAATCTTTATTGACAAACAGGGCATAACAGGATCAAAAATAGAATATCTTACCATACCATATAAAAACATAAGCCTCTACAGCCTTGAAACAGCGGGAACATTTGACCTTGAT
>CAYJDL010000076.1:0-4191 GCA_964368885.1 uncultured Desulfovibrionaceae bacterium
AAATCCGTGAACTACCAAACATGATTAGCAAGGACGAAGGCTATCAAAATGCCATGAAAAATTCAGATAAGCAAAATGCCCGTATCGAATTTGAACGAGCCTTTAAAAACGCCATCCAAAGCATTATGAAGGATAGCATTGAATTATATAAACAAATTAACGATAACCCCTCACTAAGAAATTATTTGTCGGATTCTATCTTTAATGTGACGTATGACAAACGTGTGTAGGAGGATGAATAATAAAATCTTTAAATTATGGAAATACAAAATAAATTTATCAATCTTTTTAACCTAGTAGGCATTTAAAGTGGCTTTAAAGATCTTGTTAGAATGTACGAATATTAAAGATTATTATCTAAAATTTATGGATAGAGTACCCCCCATAGTTAAAGTTATATACTGCATTTTTATTGCATTTATTATTATATCAGTGTGTATTCTATATAGATACTCATACATCTTCAAAACATTCACAACCTCAAACCCTTTATGTTTCACAAGCGAAAGTAACCGTAAACAGAACTGCTGAGTTTTTAATGCCACGTTCCAAATTGAAGATAAGATTTTTAGGTGCATTAAAATATTGTGCAAAAACAGGCTAATGCCAGCACAAGCGTTTATAATTGTAGATGAAAAACTGTATCTTGATGTCGAGTTTGAGCAAAATCCTCGTATCATTAAATTGTTTTGCGTACAAATTCCGATTTTAGCCCCATTTTGCCAATGCTAGGTATTTTGCAATCAATGTCGTGGTCGCCGTCAACTAAGCGAATATTTTTTACCTTAGTTCCTACCTTTACAACGGATGACGAACCCTTTACCTTTAAGTCTTTGATAACGGTAACAGTGTCTCCGTCCTGTAAAATTGTCCCGTTGGCATCTCGTACAAGGGGGCTTTCGCCACTTTCTGTACTTAGTGGGCTCCATTCATGCGCACATTCAGGGCACATAAGAAGGCTACCATCTTCATAGACATATGGGGATTGACATTTGGGACAGGGGGGCATTGTGCTCATGTTATTCTCGCTGGTTAAAGGTTGAAATTAATATTGTGCTATTAGGCTATTAAAAAATAAATCTACGGCTTCAGATAAAAAAGTAAACAATTTTTTATGTCTATATGGCTGGAGTTGCATACGTTGCTTCTCGGACAATATTCATGATGGAAATGTAGTCCTCAGGGTACACAAAGTCAAGTTTTTCCTATATGAAAACTACTTTGTTAGCCCTTCTTGTCAAGAATTATTTTTTATATACGTGGCTATTGCCTTTAGTCAGCATATATCTTTTAGGTATATAGTTATTCATTGCTTCATGTTACTTTTAAAGACATGGACTGCCACGTCATGCCGCACATTAGTGAAGGGAAGAGCCTACGATAAGGTTATGTAGTCTTTATTTAAGTCTAAAACCGCCTAAATAAGGGGGTATGGAATTACTGGACAACTGGAATATTAAAATAAGAATATAAAATTGAACTTATTCCTTGCGGCGGCTGCTTTCAATCTAAAGAAATGGATGCGCAAAGTGGCGCAAGTCCACTCTTTTTTACTCAATTTTGTTTTGTCCATTTTTTATATCTTGATTTGGGTATGGTATCCAAAAGTCAGCAGAAGTAAAATTATAAGTTTTTAAGAGTCGACTAAATAGTTGAAAAAATATTACTTATCAAATATTTATGAAATATGCTTGGTAACAGCTACATAGGATTCTGTGGGTAAAACTAGAAACAAAAATTCCCCAAGTTTAACCTTGGGGAAAAATTGTAACTCTAATTTTGTAACCCTTATAAATTCGGACTAAACATAAAGTGTGTAATATTGAAACTTCTAGTGTAAACAAAAATTACCCTTTACGGGAAACCTTTTTGTTCCCAAAAAGTTTTTCCCAAGAAAAAAATAATAAATCAGCGTTTCCTTAATAATTATGCAAAAACCTTTTTACAAAAAATGATTATCGAAGCATTCGATTAAGCCACCAGCGTAAAATCTTAGCAACAGTTGGGGTTAGTTTGCTTTTTTTGTATAATCCGGCCACTCTTTTTATGGCTGATGCTTGAGTAGGGTAGGGGTGAATAACGCCACCAAGCTTCCCAAGTCCCATGTTTGCAACCATAGCCGTGGTTATTTCGCTAATCATTTCCCCAGCATGGCTAGAAACAATAGTTGCCCCTAAGATTTTATCACTATTTTTCTTGAGCATGATTTTGACAAAGCCTTGACTTTGTCCATCGGTTATAGCTCTGTCGATTTCATTCATATCAATGGAGAAAAATTCCACTTCAAGTCCTTGCTTTTGCGCATCTTTTTCATACATACCCACATGGGCAATTTCAGGATCTGTGTAGGTGCACCAAGGCATGATAAGTGAGCTTAGTCGCTTTCTTCCTTTAAATAGGGCATTTTGTACAATAATTTGTGCAGCAGAATCGGCAGCATGGGTAAATTTCCATGCCATGCAACAATCTCCGGCAGCATAAATATTAGGATTAGTGGTTCGTAAAAAATCATCAACAATTACACCACGTTGGGTATATTCTACATTAGCAGTTTCAAGTCCAAAATTTTCTACATTTGGGATGCGTCCGGCTCCAATAAGTATTTCATCACCTTCAACCTTAATTTCCTTACCATCTTGCAAAACTGTTAGAATTTTTTGCCCTTGACTATTTTTCTCAGCTTTTAGGGTTTGAGCATTTAAAAGAACATTGATACCTTCTTTTGCAAAAACTTCTGCCAAAAGTGCAGAGGCTCTTGGCTCTTCGTTGGGCAAGAAAGTTGTTTTTTGAATGATGGTTACCTTGGATCCTAAGCGTTTAAAAGCTTGAGCTAATTCGCAACCTATGGGGCCGCCGCCTATGACAATTAAATGCTTAGGTAGAGCTTCTAAGTTGAAAACATTTTCATTGGTTAAATATCCAACTTCTGCAAGACCTTCAATGTTAGGATGCATAGCTCTGGCACCAGAACAAATGGCAGCTTTACGAAAATTAAGTTTAGTGCCATCCACCTCTAAGGTATTGGAACTTGTAAAAATTCCTTGTCCTCTAAATACATCTACGCCAAGGGAAGTGTAACGCTTAGCAGAATCATGAACGCTAATTTGAGCACGAATGCGCCGTAAGCGTTGCATAATTGTTGGAAAATCTGCTTCAAAATTATCACTTTTAACGCTTAAAATACCAAGCTCATGAGCGTTGCGAATTTCATGAGCTAAATGCGCCGGACGAATAAGGCTTTTAGAAGGTACACAGCCGGTAACAAGGCAGTCGCCGCCCATAAATCCTTTTTCCACTAAAGCCACCTTACCACCAAGAGAGGCTACGATAATGGAGGTAATTAATCCCGCTGTTCCACCGCCTACAACTACCATATTATACATTAATGCCGGTTTTGGATTAATCCAATGCTTTGGGGCAGTATTATTGGCTAAATCTTGGTCATATTGATCTTCAGGTAATAGAGCTGGAATGTGCATACTCACTCCTTTAAGCTTTGCTTAGCTTTTTTTACAAGTACGGTTAATATACCCAAAGTCAAGATGATAATCCCTATTAATGCCCATGGAATTTCGCCTTTGCTGATGGATTGGGTGATGGCATCGGTTCCGACAACATATAAAGCCGTGCCGGGAATGATGCATATAAATGTCCATAATACATAGGTAAGGAAGGGAACCTTGGTCAAACCAAAACCATAATTTAGCATGTTAAAAGGAAATAAAGGAACAAGACGTGTAATCGCTACAATTATACTGCCATTTTTTTCAGCAATTGCGTCTAATTTTTGAAATTTTTCATTTTTTCCAAGCCATGATTCAACAGAGCCACGCAATAAATAACGAGCAATTAAAAAACATAGCGCAGCCCCAAGGGTAGCACCTGTTATTACAACAAAAACTCCAAGCACTGAACCAAAAAGCACACCTGCCATAATACTTAAAGCTGAACCGGGTAGAGCAAGGACAGTTCCAATTGCGTAAGCAAAAATAAATATTATGGGACCAAGATTGCCTTGAGCTGCAACCCATTCTTTAAATGTTAATAAATATTGCTCAAGACCAAGGCTTCGTATAAGGATAATGACTAGGATAATACAAATGAAAATTGCTACTGTTTTAACCCATTTTGGCATATTTTCCTCCAAAATCAATGTTAAAAAAAAGCTGACTTTTTCCCATTCTTAAAAAA
>CAYJDL010000076.1:4201-10196 GCA_964368885.1 uncultured Desulfovibrionaceae bacterium
GGAAAACTTTTTGCGACAAAAAGTTTTCCCGTTCGCAAAATAATTGGCCACGGAACGTTATTTACGGATAAGCTCTTAATTTCCGCCACAAGCTGTATTGCAAGTAAAGCAGCTATAGCAACGATGATGACGTAACATAATGCGATAATTCATCGCTTGAGTTAAAGTTTCAGCTAAGGCATAATCTGGGTCATCATCCACCAAGGTGCAAGCATAAACTTGCATCCTATCATGTTTTTTAACAACCATCTTACTATAATTACACATAAAATTTTCTCTGTCTTCTTGTGTTTTATACATGGTCATACATTTTTCGCTAATGCTTGGAACATTGGGCATGGATTTAGGTGCAAGTAAATCCGGAAAGGACACAAAGGGTAGGGTAGTAGGTAAGCCATATTGCTCAAAAAGCTTGGCATATGCGGCATTAATAATGTCCGCTTCATCCTGATTTTCGGGCATTTGTTTGCGAGCCACAGAGACAGTAAAGCCTAATTCATGCAAATGAGTTAAATTCCGTAGAGCCTTAATAAAAGAACCTTGACCTCTATTGGCATCATGCTCATATGCATATGGCGAATCAAGGCTTATTCTAAAGGATAACGGGTGGATACCGTATTTAAATGGAATTAAATGCGGTATGGTTTTATGTAAGGGACCTGTTCCATTTGTTAAAACAAGACATGGGGCGATGTCAAGTGCAGCATCCAAAAGGTCTGTCATGTTAGCATTGACAAAGGGTTCACCGCCGGTAAAGGCAATCTTTTCGACGTTTAAATATTTTGCTTCCTCAAGGAATGGCAAAATATCTGTTAAACTAAGTGCTTGCAAACGTCTGTTTCCGGGAGAAGAACCTTCAAAACAAAATGGACAGCTTAGGTTACAATTGGTTCCGGTGTGAAACCATAGCTCAGTTAGTTTTTGTGGTTGAATAAAGCCACGCATTTCTCCATCTTGAGTATAACGCCCATTGGGTGAAATTAAATGCCATGATTCTTGAATTTGTTTTTGAAGCATAATAACCTTCTTTGCAAAAAGTTTCAGGTAATACAATGTGTATTTGCTTAAGCTGAATAACAAGATAAGGCAGTAAAATGCTAGTAAAATACTATGGTTTGATGCAATTTGAATGCTATGACTTATGAAGTGTATATAACTTTTAAAACAAAAACAAGACTTATTTTGCAAGTAAGTGTGCACTTCATTTAATACTACGAAAAGTAGAAAGGGCGGTTAGTCTGGTAAATAACCGCCCAAGAAAAAAGAAATTATTCTAGGATTCTATAATACTATGACCGCAATATGGGCAAAAGCTAATATCGTCCATAAGCAGCGGTTGTCCGCAAGCTTCATTGCAGCAGCTTTTTGGCACAGGTCCAAGTTCAACAATTAACTCACCTTCAACAACGGCGACCATTTGCTTGCTTTCTTTGTAGTCGGCAGTTTTAAGTACTCTTGTTACCACTCCATCCATGGCGGCAAAGACGGCTTTTTCTTGTTTCATGATGGAAACGTTGAAAAGCTCTTCTCCCTTTTTCACAAGATCACCGGGGCTTACATACATTACCCAAAGGTCACCATTACTTGGAGAAGCTACATGGTGCGGGTTGTTAGGATCAGCCATGGGTGTTCCCTTTGCTTTTTGCCCACTTGGCTTAGCAACTTGAACGTCAATAGCCATAATTTCGGAATCCAAAACATAGCGGCAAACAGATATACCAGCGGAGTTGGGTTCGGAAAAATTGAGAATGACTAATTGGTGTGGTTTACCTTGCCCGTCCTCAAAATATAAATTTTGACCGATTTTTAAGCCTTCAAACCAAACATGTAAAGGAATATTGTTAGGGTCACCGTATTTTTCCTTAAACTTGATGGTCTTGATAGCATCACCGGGGTGATTTAAATAAAGAGCAAACTCTTCATCGGTGGGCTTGCGCTTTATTAAATCAATAAAGGCTTGCTCTTCGGCAACAAGATTAATATCTTTTAAGGTTTCCAAGGGTGATATTTCCACTCTTTCCTTGATGGCAGCTTTCCATGTTTTACCAAATGCGCTTTGGTAAACCCAATCTGGGGGAAAGCCTAGAGGAAGTTTACCAAATTTACCAAGAAGTAAATTGCGAAAAGCATCATTGCAATCTTGATAAATGCTAATACGAGCTTCTTTCATTTTTTGGTTAAGGTCTGCTTCGTCGGTGGTGGTAATTTCTTCAAGAATTTGTAAGAGAAAACGCACTTCTTCTTCGCCACCACGTTTCCATGCACCGGTTACGGCAAGGAAGGCAGTGTTCCAAGTTATTTGTGAGCCGGGGGTAACATCATGATAGCGAACAATTTTGCGAGTTCCAGCTAAAAACTTAAGCATATAGGGTAGTAGATGAATGTAACCTTGCTTTACAGCACCTTCTTGAGAAGAAGAGGTTGCACCGCCTGGCATAGCATGGTCTACTACATCATAGTCAATACCGTTAAAGTATGGAGAACAATAACGATCGTAGTAAGGCATAATTTGTTTGCAAACAAAGTTAGCATCACGAATTGCGTCTTTATTTAAATTTGTTTTCAAACCCATTTCGCCTTCAACGTAGGCGGCAGTTGCTAGCACGTCACCTTGTCCATATGAACGCACCGATGAACCAAGACCTACATCTAAGATATGTGCTCCGGCTTTGGCTGCGGCTCCGCAGGCTGGCACAAAAAGACCATCGGTATAATGGCGATGATAGTGTAACACTAACTTTGGCCAACGCTTGCGTAAAGCTGTAATTAATTCAGTCATAAAGCGTGGAGGGCAAACTCCAGCCATATCTTTTAGACCAAGAATAATATTTTTTGCCGCTTTTTCTTGGCTACCGCCCATAACGGAAGCTACCATTTGTAAAATAGATTCAGTAACTTGCAAATAGTGAGCAACGTCAAAACCTTTAGCCCACGAAAGTGAAATTGATGGTTGAAAGACAACGTCTTTGCGAGACATGACAACTTCTGCAAGGGGAAGCATATTTTCAATATGATTTAAAAAGTCAAAGCAACGGATAATTTGATAATAATCACAAATCATTTCACCTGTTAAGCGCATAAGATTTCGAGGCTGGGGCGAATAACCAAGAACATTGGTCGAACGCACCAAAATTTGTTTCATAGTTTTAGGAGCAAAAGAATTCCACTCTTTTGCTTCGGTGAAAGGGTAGGTCATATTTGCCATCATAGCCACATGAAAATGTGCACCGCCACCATTTTCAATGGAAAAATAGTTGGCATTGTCCATATATGGTCCAATAAGCCTATCTTCAGCTAAACGAAAACGGTTACCGCTATTGGATTGAGTAACATCACGAGGGGTGGTGTCGGTAAAGTGTACATAATTGCTATCACGTACATAATCAAGCAATGCCTTTCTATCCCCTTGAGGATATGGTGAAGGAGTGCGACGAACTGCCTTTTCAATGGGAGGCAATACCGGTTCAAATTCAGGCATACGGGGAGTAGTTATGCTACGATACTCTCCAAGTTGAACATGACTATTGTAACCTTTTGCAGAAATTTCTGCTACTAATTGCGCCAAACGCTCACCTTCAGGTGCCATATCGGTATAGCACATAAGTTCAGGAGTTTGAGCAATGTAATTTGTATTAAAGTTTGCCTGTTGAAATAAAGGATGCTTAATAATTTGCTTATAAAACGGAATGGTGGTTTTAATGCCGCCAATAATGTATTCCCCAAGTGCTCTTTCCATAATGCTTATGGTTTTTTCCCAATCACGAGCATAGGTTATAAGTAATGATCCGGCAGAATCATAATTTGGAGGAAATTCATAACCAGCTGTCATATTAGAATCAAGACGAACACCTGGACCACCAGGTGAAACATAGCGAGTTACAAGACCGGAATTAGGGCTAAATTGACTTTGAGGGTCTTCGCAATTAATGCGAACTTGCATTGCCACATGCATGGGCTTTGTAGTCTTTTCGTTAAGACGTAGCTCTGCGCCAAAAGCTATGGCAATTTGCTCTTCCACAAGGTCTACACCATAACGGCATTCGGTAATACCATGCTCAACTTGCAAACGTGTATTAACTTCAATTAAGTAAGCAGTCCCGTCTGGTTCTACCAAAAACTCAACAGTAGCAAGTGAATGAAAACCTACTTCACGGATAAGATGTGTGGCATATTGCTTTAGCTCTTGGCGCAGCTTATTTGTCAATCCTTTCCAAGGGGAAGGGGTAATTTCGATAAGTTTTTGATGATTACGCTGTACTGTGCAATCACGTTCATCAAAAGCAAAAACATTACCGTATTTATCAGAAATTACTTGAATTTCAATATGACGAACGTCACCAAGGTATTTTTCAACAAAAAGGCGAGGGTTTCCAAAAGAAGCTTGTGCCATGGCAGAAGCTTTAAAAAATGCGTCTTCAAGATCTGCCTCATTAAAGATGGCAAAAATTCCTCGACCGCCGCCGCCGCCCTCAGCTTTAAGCATAATGGGTAGACCCATTTCACTAATTAACTTGCGTGCAGTTGGAATGTCAACAGCACCTTCAGAACCGGGAACAACAGGAATACCAAGCTTTTTAGCAATGTTACGAGCTTGTACCTTATTGCCAAGACTGTTCATGGCCTCTGCTGTGGCACCAATAAAGGCAATACCTGCCTCAGCACATTTTTTTGGAAAAACAGAATCCTCTGACGCAAAACCCCAGCCAGGATGTATACCTACAATTCCACGACGCTTGGCAAGCGCAATAATTCTGTCAATATCCAAGTAGCCCCGTGGGTCATTACCAAGTAATAAAAGCTCTTGTGCTGTGGAAGCAGCAGGGGCAGTTTTATCTATGTCGGTAGCGGTCATGACAGCAGTAGCATCAAAACGTTCCCGTATTGAACGACAAATTCGTCGTCCAGGAATACCACGATTTGCCACCAAAATTGCTTTACCACTTAAAAATTCTTGTACTTCCTTAAAACTTCGCATTGTTTGGGTTTCCATAATATCATTTTCCTTGCATTACATTGAGTCAATCGCCACTAGACGTAGACTTCCACTGCTATATAATTGAGGTTTATTGTGAACTTGTAAAATAATCTCGCCTAACTTTCCAAGTCCCTGTAAAATTCCACGAGTTTTTTCATAACCATCATCAAGCTCAACATATCGCCCTTTCCATAATAAAATCTCTTGAGCCAAATCTTGCCACGTCATTGCCTTTGGCAACTCCCTACTATAACTTAAATATAATTTTGAGACAAGGTGTAACCATAAGCACTCCGTAATTGGATTTTTATAGATAAAATCACTATTATTTGAAGGTATTATATTGATTTTTGGCAATAAAACAGAAGGTAAACAACCACCGGATAAGGCATGATTTTTTCGTAAATCTTGCTCTTGTGGAGCATGAAGAACATTTATTCCAATACCGGCAATTAATTTGTCTTGCCTTTCTTCCAATAAAATACCACCTATTTTATAAGCTTTATCACTTCCATAAGGTATATGAATTAAGTCGTTTGGCCATTTTAGATAGATGAAATAACCTAAATTTTGAAAAGCTTGACATAAATAAAATGAAAGAGCCGGTGCCGCCGCCATAGTATTAAATACGTCCATCAAGGGTAAACGTAAGGCTGCATAAATATTTCCTTCCGGTGAATGCCATAAACGACGTGTTTGCCCACGACCATTACTTTGACTTTGTGCAAGTACAGAACCCCATATTGGTAATAAATCTTTTTCGGCAAGCTTCCAAGCTTCGTCCAATACTGAAGTTGTTGAGCCAAAAAGATAAACAGGACCGGGTAAACTCTCGCTTTGCCAGACGTTGTCTTGGCTTAAAAAAGATTTTTTTTCTATATTCATTGAATATTTATTTGATTTATTATATTTTTTCTTTTGGGGAAAAACCTTTTGTGAACAAAAAGGTTTCCCGTAAAGGGTAATTTTTGTTTCTAGTTTTACCCACAGAATCCTATGTCACTGTTACCAAGTATATTT
>CAYJDL010000077.1:0-3456 GCA_964368885.1 uncultured Desulfovibrionaceae bacterium
GGCCAAAGGTTATATTGGGAACAAACATACCATCCATAATGTCTAAGTGTACCCATTTTAATCCAGCATCTTCAAGTTTTTTCAATTCATTCGCTAAGTCAGCAAAGTCTGCACTAAGCAAAGACGGAGAAAGTATCATGTAAACCTCAAAAAGGACAACATTAATAAGGTCCCTTACATAGTAAATGTAAGGAGAATTTTCAAGCATTAATAAGACCAAAAAAGTAAATTAAAATTTGCGTTAAAAACAATTTGCACTCATAATATTTCTTATAAAAGTAATCGTATAGCCAAAAGTTCTTGACGTACATCTGCAAGCAAAAGGTCTTTTTCCTTGAGGCTGAGTCCTCTCTCTCTTGCATTATCAAGAGCCGAAGCCTTGGCAATAAAAAGAGGCTCTTCAAAAGTATTTTGATCCTCAAGAACACGCCTTGCACCATCAATGGTCATGCCCTT
Organism: uncultured Desulfovibrionaceae bacterium; assembly: GCA_964368885.1. Classification (GTDB taxonomy): domain Bacteria; phylum Desulfobacterota; class Desulfovibrionia; order Desulfovibrionales; family Desulfovibrionaceae; genus CAYJAD01. Next base: position 457 of record CAYJDL010000077.1, read on the forward strand.
CTCATGCAATAAATTTTTAATGCGTTTAAGCAAAACCACATTTTCTTCTGTATAGAGTCTTTGCCCTTTATCGGTGCGTAAAGGGGCAAGCTGAGGGAATTCCGTTTCCCAAAAACGTAACACATAGCTTTTTAAATCTAAATCTTGCGCTACTTCACCAATACGATACGTTCTTTCAAGCATATCAACTCCTTCGTCTCTTCCCAATGGGAAAGAAGATGTTCAGGAGGTACTGATTCAGAGCTTTCTTCTCTTAAAATCAGAGAATAAAATTCAATTAAATCAGCACTTCTTTAAATTCGCACTTGCAAATTTTGCATTAAAGCCTGCACAATTTTTTCTCTTTCCTTATCAACTTCACCATCTTTTAAAGTGCGCTCATCATGACGGAAAGTTAAGCGAAAGGTTAAATTGCGCTCTTGTTCATTTGGTTCAAACAAGTCAATTAGTTCAATGCTTTGCAATAACGACACCTTAACTCTGGAAACACAAGCTTTTATATTATCAATGCTTATGCCGCCATCTGTCATAACAGTTATATCACGACGTACCGGCGGATATATAGGTAAGGATTTAAACGCTATCTTAGTCTGCGCTACTAAATTGCGTAAAAGACCTAAGTCAAGCTCGGCCATCCAAACATCTTTTTTTGCATGATAAGCTTGCGCCATAGTCGGTTTTACCCGTCCCATATGACCAAGAATATGACCTTGCAGTTTTATACTCACAGCCGGCAATAAATATTCATGATCCTCCTCTATACCATAAGTCCCATTTTCTAAATGTAAAGAGGTAAGCAAGTGCTCAATGCAACCTTTTATATCACTATAATCCATTTCACCTTGCTCTTGAGGCCATGCCCCATCGTACCTTTGACCATAAAACATAATACCAAGACGACCTTCCTCTCGCACAGTCGTCTGTGAGTTTACATCAGCAAAAAAAACATGAGCTAATTCAAAAATCCTTACTCCACCAATACCTTGAGCCAAATTATTACGCAAAGTATATAGTAACCCAGGTGCTAATACCGTACGCAAAACATCTTGCTCTGCTGATAAAGGGTTAGCAATAGAAACACGATTATCACTTGACAATTGCAAATGATCTAAGTCTTTATGCCCAACAAAGCTATAGTTTACCGCTTCATTCAGACCAAGCCCCTTACCCCATTTTCGTACAATAGTCCAAAAGTCATATACACTTTGTTCCTTACCTGCGTCATCAAGACTATGTCTAACTACTGGCAAAATAGGCTCTATATTATCAAGACCATAAACACGACCGACCTCTTCAATGAGGTCAATTTCACGTTCTAAATCCTGACGCCAAGATGGCGCAGTTACTTTCCAAAGGCTTGGGTCACTAACATCAATTACGCAACCAAGTCCGGTAAGCACTTTTACACAAAATTTTGCATCCAAGTTTAAACCCAATAAACTATTGCACCGATCCACCCTAAAATTCATTGATTTTACTTGCCAAGGCAATGGTTCAGCCTTACAGACATTTTTAAGCACCGTACCACTAGCAAATTTTGCCATTAAGCTTGTAGCCCTATCCATGGCATAAGTATTTTTGTTTTGATCAACACCTCTTTCAAAACGATAAGAAGCCTCACTATGCAAAGCTAAACGCCTTGCAGTTTTACGTACAGAAGAGGGTTTAAAAATAGCACTTTCAATAAAGACTTTTTGAGAAGTGGCAACAATTTCAGATTCAAGTCCACCCATGACTCCGGCTAAGGCAATAGCCCCACTAGTGTCACGAATGGTTATATCTTCTGCTACTAAAATGCGTTCTTGACCGTCTAGCGTGGTAAGCTTTTCACCTTCGCTTGCCTTAGCTATTTTAATAGTGCCACCTTGAATTTTATCAGCATCAAAAGCATGCAAAGGTTGACCACACTCTAATAAAACATAATTTGTTACGTCAACAATATTAGAAATAGGTCGTATTCCACAAGCAAAAAGGCGATATCGTATAGCTGCCGGTGACGGTGCAATATTAACATTTTCCAACATACGACCTTGATATAAAGGGCAAAGGTTTGGATCATCAATAATAATTTTTATATGTTCATTACAATCATTATCACTTTCTTGAAAGTCGACTTCGGGCAAAGTAAGTGGAAGATCATAGGCCATTGCAACTTCTCTTGCTAAACCAAGCACAGATGCACAATCAGCACTGTTAGGAGTGATACTAATATCAAGCACTTCCATATCTAATTTGTAGTAATCTACAAATTTCATCCCTATTTGTGCATCTTCAGGAAGAACCATAATACCACTATGCTCATCAGTTAAACCAAGTTCACGTTCAGAACAAATCATGCCGTGTGATTCTTGACCACGTAATTTTGCTTTTTTGATGACCATACCATCAGGCATAGTGACTCCAACTGGTGCAACAACAACTTTTTGTCCCGCAGCAACATTAGGTGCGCCACATACAATACTAAGAGGAGCTTCCAAACCTAAATCTACCATACATACAGATAGTTTATCAGCTAACGGATGCTTGTCACAAGTTAAAACATGTCCAATCACAACATCAGTTATAGCATCAAAAGGACGCACTATTTCTTCTAATTCAAGACCGAGCATGGTCAGTTTTTGACCAAGTTCTTCGGCACTACCTGTAAAAGGCACAAATTCACGCAACCATTGCAAACTTAAAAGCATATTAACATCCCTTTTTAGGATTTGTATAAAAAGTAAAATTTTTCGTAAAATATTCCATGACAAGTAGATTAATCAAAAGCCATACTAATAAGACTTAAAGATAAAAAGCATTAATAATTCCACATAGGTTTGTCGTCGGGTAAATCAGGCAAGGGGCGTTGCTTTGGAGGATGTGGCAAAAGAGAATCACGCTTGCGAACCTTGGGCTGTTCTTCTTCAATAATTATAGGATTGCCATAAGCGTCAACCATACCACTTATACCTGGACCTTGCAGGCGAGAGTTTTGACCATCTGGGCCAAATCTATGCTTTG
>CAYJDL010000077.1:3466-9947 GCA_964368885.1 uncultured Desulfovibrionaceae bacterium
CTTTGAGGACGAATCCATCCCTGAATACGGCGCAGAAGCAAATGACTCAGACATTAATGTGAAATGCAATAGTACACAACATATTAAACATAAAAAGGATTTTTTCTTATGCAAATTGAGAAAGGAAACGTACATCATTTTCAAAAAACATCCTTAAATCACCAATGCCATACTTAAGCATCGCAACTCGTTCAACTCCAAGTCCAAAGGCAAATCCGGTATACTCTTCGCTATCATAACCAACAGCTTCAAAAACAGCTGGGTCAACCATGCCACAACCTAAAATTTCTACCCAACCTGTTCCCTTGCAAACACGACATATTTCTTGACCCAAATGCCCATCACCGCCGCAAATACAACAAGAAATGTCAGCTTCAGCTGATGGTTCAGTAAATGGAAAAAAACTTGGTCGAAAACGTACTTGAGTATTTTGTCCAAATACTCCACGCATAAAAGCGGTTAGTGTTCCGCGCAATTCAGCCATACTAACATTTTTATCAACTAGCAAGCCTTCAACCTGATGAAACATTGGCGTATGCGTTAAGTCAGAATCACGACGATAAACTTTACCCGGAGCAATAACTGCTAGGGGTGGCTTTTTTGCAAGCATAGAACGTACTTGCACCGGTGAAGTATGGGTACGCATAATAATTTTATCAGCGACATACAATGTGTCTTGCATATCCCTAGCGGGATGGTCAGGAAGAAAATTTAAAGCCTCAAAATTATGATAATCGGTTTCCACTTCCGGACCAGACATAATGTCATAGCCAAGACGTTGAAATATCTGACATATCTCTTCCATAACTAAACTTACAGGATGCAGAGATCCTTGCCAAGGTGAACGGCCAGGAGTTGATACATCAAATTTAGCCAAGGCTTTAGCTTCAATGGCTGACTCTAATTGGATTTTTTTATTATCAAAAAGAGTACTTAAAACTATTTTAACTTCATTTGCCTTTTGACCTACGCTTGGGCGAGCACTAGCCTCAAGTGTAGGTAGTTTAGCCATAATTTGCGCAACTTGACCCTTTCGCCCTAAAAAATCAATACGCAAAGCTTCAAGGTCGTTTAAATTTGTGGCTGATTTTAAGCCTTTTTCAAGCTCTGGAACCAAGGCATCTAATGCAGAAAGAAGATCCATATTAACCCTTCATTTTATACAGTTTTAGTTCAAAAATAATTATAAAACTGCTTTTACATAACAAGCCCTTTACCAAAGCGATAAAGGGCTTGTTTAAGTGGTGAGTTTACATCGTCACAATCAAAAAATTATGTTATAATGCGGCCTTAACCACATCCACTAGTTTAGCAAAATCTTCTTTGCAACGCACAGCCATGTCGGCAAGCACTTTACGATTTAATAAAATGCCAGCCTTTTGTAAACCAAAAATAAAACGGCTATAAGACAAACCATGCTCACGCACACCAGCATTGATGCGTAAAATCCATAGTTTGCGAAATTCGCGCTTACGTTGCTTACGTCCAATATAAGCATATTGCAGTGAACGTTCAACTGCTTCTCTTGCAGTACGATATAAACGACTACGTCCACCTCTAAAACCCTTTGCAAGAGCTAAATACTTCTTATGCCTACGATGTGAGGCAAGACCCCTCTTTACACGCATGGAAAACCTCCAAATCATCAGGCGAGGCGAGGATCATGCCAGCCTAATGTTAAAACATTGAAAAACCATGGAAAAAAGCATCTTTAAAGAAAATTAAAGAATTTAAAGCTCTTTACCCTATGATTTACTAATAAATCTTAACCTATTTAAGCAATGCTAAGCATAAGGCATCATACGCTTTACAGCTCTTTCATTGGTTGGATCAACCAATGTAGCTTGCCCAAGGCGCATTTTGCGTTTAGCATTTTTCTTAGTCAAAATATGGCGTAAGTTTTGACGACGACGCTTAAATTTACCACTGCCAGTTACTTCAAAACGCTTGGCAGCTGAACGTCTAGTTTTAATTTTAGGCATTAAAAAATCTCCTTAATTGAAAACACGATATGACCCTAACCAAAAACCATTACCTTACAAAATGAATTTGCAACAAAGCTATACTTTATATGATAAGTCCACTTTGCACAAAATGTAAGAAATAGTTGTTCAAAAATCAATTAGCATAAAACCTTAATAAAAAAGCAAGCTATGGTTTTTGAATTTATGAAGTACCGTTTAAAATCTTAACCCTTAATTATTAAAAACAGTACCACAATATACAAACCAATTTCTTTAAAATTGGTTAATTAAATAATAACAATAATGGCGTTATCAAATTTTCCTGACCAAACTTGTTTGCTTATTCTTAGCAATAAAATCAGTTAGAATCAATTAACGTCAACTAACATTTAGGAAAACAAATTAACCAAGCCTAGTCAAAAACACTTGATAAGAATGAATATAACTTCAAAGGAAAAATAATTTGCACTAAAAACCCAACAAAGGCAAGCATTCTGCCTTAAAAATTATATTTTTCTTTTGAGTTCATCTTGATTAAATTTTTAAAAAAATCAACATCTTATTACTTCGGCTTAGGAATAAGCAACATCTGCAAAGTGCGTCCTTCGGCCCGTGGTTCTTGATCTACCTTGGCTATATCAGCGGTATCTTGAACCACACGCTCCAAAATAGAAAGACCTCTATCTTTATGCACAATTTCTCGCCCACGGAAAAACACTGTTACCTTACACCGATCTCCTGCCTCTAAAAATCGGCGAATATGGCGCACCTTGGTTTCATAGTCGTGATCGTCCGTTTTGGGGCGCACTTTAATTTCTTTAATTTGCACCACAGTTTGGCGTTTTTTGGCTTCTTGTTTCTTTTTTTGTTGCTCATATTTGAACTTGCCATAGTCCATAATACGGCAAACAGGCGGTTCCACATTGGAAGCCACTTCCACCAAATCCATACCGGCTTCTTTGGCCATGGCGATGGCGTCATTGCGAGATAAAATCCCCAATTGATCACCTTCGTCACCAATGACACGCACCTCACGGGCACGAATCATTTCATTACGACGCACGCTATCTTGCGGCATTTCACGCCGCGGTCTTGTGTTAGGCGAAGCTATAGCACATACCTCTCTCTTTAAAGGGTTTTTCACAATCAGCCCAAATAATATCTTTTACAGCGTCTAGGCTTTTAAGCCCGAGATTATCACCATTTCTTAGGCGAATATTCACGCTTTGGGCTTCAACTTCCTTATCTCCAATTACAAGAATATAAGGCACCTTAGCCATTTGTGCTTCACGCACCTTAAAACCTAACTTTTCATTGCGAGTATCTGCGCTTATGCGCAACCCAGCTTGAGCTAATACTTTTTCTGCTTCCTTAGCAAAATCATTTTGAATATCAGTTACAGTCAAAATCCTTGCTTGCTCAGGTGCAATCCATGTTGGAAGTGCTCCGGCAAAATGTTCAATTAAAATACCAATAAAACGCTCTACCGATCCCATAATTGCTCTATGAACCATAACCGGCTGATGCCGTTGACCATCTTGACCAACATATTCCAAGGCAAAACGTTCAGGTAAAGTAAAATCACATTGAATTGTAGAGCATTGCCACTCACGACCAATGGAATCAAGTAACTTTACATCAATTTTAGGACCATAAAATGCTCCATCACCATCATTAATCTGATAGTCAATGCCGACACGTTGAACAGCTTTAATAAGAGAGTTGGTAGCCAACTCCCAAGCCATATCCGTGCCAATACTCTTTTCCGGTCTAGTAGAAATAACTACTTTATATTCAAAGTCAAATAACTGCATAAGATCTTTAATAATATCTATAATTGCAATTATTTCATCTTCAAGCTGCTCTGGCATGCATATAACATGAGCGTCATCTTGAGTAAATTGACGTACTCTAAAAAGTCCATGTAATACGCCAGACTTTTCATGTCTATGCACTAAGCCAAGCTCAAAATATCGTTGCGGTAATTCCCTATAAGAACGTAATGAATTTTTAAAAATCAACATATGAGAAATGCAGTTCATGGGTTTTACGCCATACTGATCTTCATCTATGTTGGTAAAATACATATTTTCTCGGTAGTTATCATAATGACCTGATTTTTGCCAAGTTTCAACTCGCAAAAGCTGTGGCCCTTGAACAATGCCATAACCACGCTTTAAATGCTCTCTACGCCAAAAATCTTCTAAAATAGTACGCACTAACATGCCTTTTGGCAGCCAATAAACCATGCCAGGCGACACTTCTTCATGAAAGGCAAAGAACTCTAATTCTCTGCCAAGTTTGCGGTGATCTCTCTTTTTAGCTTCTTCGAGGCGATTTAAATATTCTTTCAACTGTTTTTCTTCAGCAAAAGCTGTGCCATAAATTCGGGAGAGCATCTGATTTTTCTCATCTCCACGCCAATAAGCACCAGCCACAGAAAGTAACTTCACTGCCTTTATTAAGCCAGAGTGTGGCAAATGAGGACCACGGCACATATCTAAAAAATCACCACATTGATAAAATGATAAACTATCATCTTCAATATCAGAAATAATTTCCGCTTTATACTTTTCCCCTAAGTTCGTAAAATGCTTAATGGCTTCATCTTTTGCCATTGTGCTACGTTCAAAAGGTAAATTTGCCTTAATCATGACCTGCATTTGAGCCTCAATAGCTTCCAAATCTTCCATACTAAAGGGGCGTTCAACATCAAAATCATAATAAAACCCAGTAGCTATAGAAGGACCAATGGTCACCTTGGCTTGCGGAAAAAGCTTTTGAACAGAAGCAGCCATAACGTGCGATGCAGAATGACGTAAAATATCAAGACCTTCGGGGGAATCAATAAAAATCGGCTCTAAATATTGATCTTTTGCTAAATCAGCTACAGGCGTAGATAAGTCAACTATAGCATCTCCAACCTTACATGCTACAACTGATTTCATTTTTTTTCCACTTAAAACGGATTTGAAAGCTTCAAATGTTTTCGCGTTTTCATCTACGTTTACTTCGGCAATTTCATTATTGTTACATACTACACGCACTGTGCTACCAATCACAAAATACTCCTATATATGAAAAAAGGGAGGTATAATCCCTCCCTTTCATACCACCATAATTTGGTAGGAACGAGCAGACTTGAACTGCTGACCCCTTCCATGTCAAGGAAGTGCTCTAGCCACCTGAGCTACGCTCCTACTTAAGAATCAACAACTTTAAATAACGCCGATTCTGCTTAAAGTCAATACTTTTTAATATTTATTTCACAGACATCTTTAAGGTGTTTAAATATAAACTATTTTCTATGTTCAGCAAGTTCACTTAAAAAGCTTTCATGAACTTCAAAACCAAAACTTAAAGCTTTATCAGCAGCTTCTACAGCTCGAGTAAATTCACCCTTTTCAAATAAAGCTAAAGATAGATTATTCCAAGCAGGAGCAAAGTCTGGAGCCTTACGCAATGCCTCATTACATGCTTTTTCACTTTCGTCATAATCACCTTGCATAAAAAAAGCTGTTGCCAAGGCATTATGCGCTTGAATAAAGTTAGGTTCCCATTTTACGGCTTTTTTTAATGCCTTAATAGCTTTTTCCGGTTCGCCTCTTTGCAAGTGCACAAAGCCAATATTACCCCAAGGTACTGGAAATTTTGCTCGACAATTAGCAGCTTCTTCATTATAGCGCAAACAACCGTCTAAGTCTCCTCTTTCAAGGCAAATTCCGCCTAATTGAACAAAGGCTTCTGCCAAACGAGGTGAATTACGAACAGCCGCGAGAAAAGATTCTTCCGCACCAACAAAATCTCTCTTGCTTAAAAGAGCTAAACCTAAATTATAATGATGGTTGGCACATTGCTCATTTTGTTCAATTTCACTTTTTAAATCTCTAATATATTCGTCAATATCATCATAGCTTTTTTTCATTTAATATGTCCTTCTTTCTTAAGTAAATCATAGTACCAGTGACAAAAGTCAAATATGCCAAGATACTTTTCATCCTTATTTACAACTCCAAGAGCACATTCTAATGCACCTCGCCCATAATCATTGCTATATTCGCCTTTTTGCGCTGCTTGTTGCAAAAATTCACGGACAAGTTGTTGAGTTGTACGCTTTGTTGTATCAAGTCTGATATCTAAGGGATCATTAGGTTTTTGAAAAGGATCCCAATTTTCATATCCAATACGATCTACAAATTTGCGCCGTCTAGGATTCATACGTTCATAAATTTCTTTCTTTAAGACCTCTTGTTCTTCATTTAGAACTTGCTTTGTTCCATCACGAAAAACAGAAGCTGGAATCATTTCAAGCATAATTAGATTTCCTTTTTAGCAGGACCTATTCCAAGATATTGTTCATCATAATTCGTCAGCAAAGCCATGGAAAGTGGAACAAAAACTTGATCCAATTCCTTAAAACGGCTTTGAACTTTTTGAGCAATTGAGGTTGAAAGAAAATCAAGACGTTCATAAATTGCATTCATATGAACAGTAGGATATTGACCACCCTTACTAAA
>CAYJDL010000078.1:0-9904 GCA_964368885.1 uncultured Desulfovibrionaceae bacterium
AATTTTCTTATGGCTTCGTTACAGATTATACTACAAACGGGCGTTTGCTTGGTCATATGGAGTTGGCCTTAGAGTTTTACACCCATATTTGCTTAAGTCAGGTTTAGAAGAGGATTATATCATCCATTTTAAACATCTTATTTTAAGCCATCATGGTGAATATGCTTTTGGTTCCTCAAGATTACCGCATACTGCCGAGGCATTTCTTTTACATTATGCGGATAATATAGATGCTAAAATGGCTCAATGCAAACAGCTTTTTAATTCTTTTCCGCCAGATCAACAAGGTTGGTCTGAATATCAGCGCACTTTGGAGCGTCATATTTATCAGCCCTTACGCTTACCTTGAAAAACAACACTTCAACAAGGATTAGCTAAATACTTTCAAAAGTGCGGATATGAAGTGCTATGTACTCGTGAACCGGGAGGCTCTGAACTTGGGCAAATTTTAAGAAGCTTGCTTTTAGATGTTAAATCTAAGCTTTGCAGCAAAGCTGAACTTTTTTTATTTCTTGCAGATCGGGCGCAACATGTGCAATATGTAATTAATCCGGCTCTTGCTCAAGGAAAAATTGTTCTTTGTGATCGCTTTATACACTCTACAATTGCGTATCAAGGAGGTGCACGCAAACTTGATTTAAATCTTTTACAAACTCTAAATGATGCAGCAACTCATGGTCTTATGCCTGATAAAGTTTTGCTTTTAGATTTGCCGGTTACAATAGGTTTAGCACGAGCGCAAAAACGAAATTTTGAAAGTCACAAAACTCAAAGCGAAGGTAAATTTGATATGCAAGGTTTTGAATTTCATATAAACGTTCAAAACTCTTATTATGAACAAATGAAATCCGATGCACAAAGGTTTTGTTTGATTAATGCTGAGCAGACAGTGGAAGAAGTTCTTGAGGATAGCGTCAGGGCTTTGACGAATTTATTTGAATAATAAATTTTTCTAATGAAAAAGTGATTTGATCAGTGTTTATCTGGTTTTTAAGCTTAATATGTTTGCAAATGCTTCTTTGACCAAAGGCAATATTTTTTATATGATGATACCAGTAAGCAAGATTTTATATTACAATGTATGAATTTTGCTGTATTTATTAATTGAAGGAGTTTACACTCAATGTCATTGCATTCATTTCCTAAATCACCCATTGTCATGAGGCGCAAAGAAAAAGAAAGAACAGATAAGGAATTTATTGCCGATGTGCTTACAAGGGCTAATGAATTATATGTAGCTTTTGCAACCGAAGGTGCGCCCTATGTTGTACCTTTAAATTTTGTTTTTGCTGATAATAAATTATACATACACTGTGCGACAAGTGGATATAAATTAGACTGTTTGAAAAAAAACCCTCAAGTTGGCTTTACTGCTGTTGTTGATATGCAAATAAAAACACAAGAGGCAACGACGCATTTTAAGTCTATTGTTGGTACAGGCTATATGTCACTTGTTGATGATGCAAAAGAGAAAGCTTTTGCATTAGATGCTTTAAGCACTCGTTTTCAATCCTCTTGCCCAGTTCCTACTCCACCTGAAATTATTGCTAAAACAGGAGTTTTATGTATTGATATTGAAACTATTTGTGGAAAGCAAGCACCAGCAAGTGCTAGTCAATAATTTTTTTTGTGGGGGGATATATAAAAATTATTTCCCCCACATAATATTTAGTTCCTTAAAAATATAGCCTTACTAGCATATTTTCATGCCGTCATCTTTGACAATTTCGCTACATTATTTTTTCTTAGGAAAAAATTTCCCTTCCATCCTTATAAAGTGATGGCATTAACACTTCCTTAATTTCTTGCAACCAAAAAACACTTTAGGGTGTCAAAAAAAAAAAAATAAAAATTTTTTTTAGAAAATACATGATGTCCGTAACGAATTAGACTAAATCTAGAATTTATTTAAGGTGTTTAGAACATATTATATTGAAAGGTAGGCACGCTTATTGCTTAGTAAAAGTATGTCACTGAACTGACGGATTGTTAGTCCAGACCGCTATAAACTGCCCTAATGTCTATTAGTTTTATGACGATAGAGATGTTTATGCACAACGCATTTAATAATGCATAAGAAACTTTGGAGGGATTATTATGTTATTTAGAGTACTCACAACTTTAGTTTTGACATTGTCTTTGGCCACATCAGTATTTGCTGAAGGACTTACCGGATTTTACGGTGGAATCAAATTTCTTGACTCTTATCAAACCCAATGGGGTGGTGGGAGACTTACAGGCTCTGGCTCTGCCAATACAGTAGGTTTTGGAGTGTCAGCCGGATTTGACTTTTACCAACAATCGGAAGCACCTTTTCGTGCAGAAATTGAATATGTAATTCGTACTGCCTTTCAGGGTGAAAGCGAAATGAGAACATTTAATCTTGATAGTAAAGTGAACTACAATATGCATACTGTTCTTGCAAACGCTTACTATGATTTCTATAATGAAACTATTTTCACTCCATATATTGGTGGTGGTATAGGTATAGCAGTTGTTGATGGTCGTTTTGAAGTTAACTCCTATGATCGTGAAATTGACAGCACAGTATTTGCTTGGCAAGCTGGTGTTGGGGTTGGCATAGCCCTTAGCGATAATGTTTCTGCTGATGTTGGCTATCGTTTTCTTGATACTTCAAATATAAACACTAAGTTTTACGGCGAAGATTTTGAAATGGATATTAGCGCTCATGAATTTAGCATAGGCTTACGCTTTGGATTTTAGTAAATCCTCTTAGCAAAAAATAAAACTAGGGGTCTCTTACAAAGGGATCCCTATTTTTTTGTGTAAATTAAACATATTACAGTCATTAGATATTATTACAAATCTCCATAATATCACTCTTGAAAAAAAAGCTGATAGGCTATACAAGAGCACATGCAGAATTCTTTTATTTCCATTGTTGATGGCATTAAGCGTGCCATACCCATTGTTCTAGGTTATGTTCCGGTAGCTTTTGCCTTTGGAGTGTTAGCTGTAAAAAATGACATTTCGCCGGCTCTTACCATTTGCATGTCTGTTTTTATTTTTGCCGGATCAGGTCAATTTGTAGCTGCTTCACTTTGGGGGGCTGGCGTGGGAGCGGCATCAGTAGTCCTTACGGTATTTATCATTAATTTGCGCCATTTACTTATGTCAGCATCACTTGCTACGCATACTCAAGGCACGAAGAGGTGGCAAAGATTTCTTCTTGGGCTACAGCTTACTGATGAAACCTTTGGAGTACACTCAACCGCCTTTCAAAAAGGGTGGAAACTATCTTTAGCAACGCTTTATGCTTGCAATACTACGGCGCAATTGTCATGGGTAATGGGTACTGTTATCGGAGTTTTTTTTGGAACTTTAATTGAAGATGTGCGCCCTATGGGTTTAGATTATGCTTTAACCGCTATGTTTTTGGCACTTTTTATTCCGCAATGTCAAACACGTTTACATGTATTTGTGGGAATCTTTGCTGGTTTAGCCTCCATGGCTTTAAAAATATATGGTCTTGGACAATGGAATGTTATCATTGCCACAATTATTGCTGCTAGCCTAGGTTTATTTTTATACAAATTGTCTCAAAAAAGGAATAAAAATTCATGAATATAGAACTTTTATTGACAATCATAGGTTGCGCATTGGTAACAGCTATTCCTAGGGTATTACCCTTAATGTATCTTTCGGTAGATCATTTACCAAAATCTTCTTTAAGATGGCTTTCCTTTGTTCCGGTGGCTGTTATGGCAGCTTTGCTCTTTCCTGATATTTTTGTTGAAAAAAAATCAAGTGGAGATTTTGTGCTTTTTTTAAGTATAGATAATACTTATTTACTAGCTGCTATTCCTTCATTAATTCTTGCATGGTATACAAAATCGTTTTTTGGGACAATTGCTTGCGCCATGGGAACAGTGGCAGCTTTACGTTACTTTGGCTGGGTATATTAATATTTTTAAGCGATTAAAATTTATGCAAAAAAATACAAAGTCAAAACATTGGCGCAAAATGAAAGCATTGCCGCCAGCTAGCTTAAGCTCTTGTTTATTAATATCTATTCATCCGGCTAAGGTAGGAATGTTTCGTTTTTTGCTTGAAGCATATGAACATTTAGCATATTTTACAGTTATTAATAAACGTAAGGCAATTTTAAAAATTATTTTTTCGCCGCATCAGGAACGATCTGTAAAAATGGCTTTGGCAGATATTGGACAAAGTATTGAATTTACATTCCTTCCGTGGCCGTCTTCTGTAGTAACCCATATTTCTTGTATATAGACCAAAGAATTTTTCTTTAGAAAAATTCTGATGAAAGTTTTTTTGAAAGGGGTCTGGGGATAACTTTTTTTTCAAAAAAAGTTTTCCCCAGAAAAAAATAAAAAATTATGCCTACTTCTGAAGTAAGTCTTTATATTAACGCACTTCTAGCGTCTTCATTTGGCTTACAAGTAAGTCATCATAGAACTTTGCCGGCAGTTGATAGTATTTTTGCGCAGCCTAAACGACCGTTATCTGTCGCAGTACAAAACTTACTTGAGGCTAAAAAAATACCTGATTTATTTATCCATCAAGCTCAAGGTGTTGATAATATCCGAAGTGGAAAATCTATAATGATTGCAACGCCTACCGCAAGTGGTAAGAGTTTGGTTTACACTTTGCCGATTTTGGAAACATTTTTGCAAGACCCTGAGGCAAGGGCTTTATATCTTTTTCCTTTAAAGGCTCTTTCTCAAGACCAAAAAAATACTTTTGAAGAATTTGTTTCCCCATGGGCTAAGGAAGCACGCCCAAGTATAGCAATTTATGATGGTGATACAAGCTCACATTTTCGCCGTAAAATACGCAATAATCCACCACATATATTAATTACAACTCCTGAAATGCTACACCTTGGTATTGTACCGAATCATGAGCAGTGGAGTATTTTTTTTGCAGGATTAAGCCATATTGTTGTGGACGAGGCCCATACTTATCGTGGTGTATTTGGTTCACATATGGCTCAGCTTTTTAGAAGAATTCAGCGTATTACAGCGAGATACGGCACTAAGCCCAACTTTATTTTATGCACTGCAACTGTTGGTAATGCCGAAGAACTGGGTTCTAATTTATTGGGAAACAATTTTACTCCTGAAGTAATAGATAAAAGTGGTGCTCCTCAAGGAAAACGTCACTTTATATTTCTTAATCCTCATGACAGCACTTCAACTGCCGCTATTGGTTTACTTAAAGCTGCTTTGGCTCGCAATTTACGAACTATTGTTTATTGTCGCTCAAGGCGTATGACTGAACTTATTGCCGTTTGGGCAAGTACAAATTATAAAGGTACGACCAACCCTTGGAAGGATAAGATTTCTGCTTATAGAGCAGGATTTTTACCTGAAGAACGTAGAGAAATTGAAGAGAAAATGCACTCAGGGCAATTGTTAGCGGTTATTTCTACCTCTGCCCTTGAACTTGGAATAGATATAGGAGCCTTAGATGTCTGTATTTTGGTAGGTTATCCCGGAACTATAATGTCTACATTGCAAAGAGGCGGTAGGGTAGGGCGTGCTAAGCAAGAGTCGGCTGTGATTATTGTTGCTGGAGAAGATGCTTTAGACCAATATATTGTTCGCCATCCTGAGGATTTTTTTACTCGCTCAGCAGAAAAAGCTGTCCTAAATCCTTATAATCCTGTCATTTTAGAAAAACATCTTCTTTGTGCTGCCGCCGAAATACCTTTACGTCCAAATACTCGAGATTTAACATGGTTGCAACATGATGTAGCCAAGAATGCTTTGACATCATTAATTTTACAAGGAAAACTCTTACAAAGTGAAGATGGTGAAGAGTATTTTAGTGTGCGCAAAAGACCTCAACGTAATGTTGACTTGCGAGGTTCTGACGGTCTTGGCTATAGTATTGAGGATGAACAGGGTAGGGTGATTGGCACTGTTGATGGGATTCGTGCTTTAAAAGAAACTCATCCTGGTGCAATATATTGGCATCGTGGGCAAAGTTATGAAATTACAAATTTAGATTTTGGCAGTAAGCGTATTACAGCTAGCGTCAAACAAGTTTCTTGGTTTACAAAGGTTCGTTTGCAAAAACATACAGATATATTGGAAATTAAAGGTCAAAAAAATCTTGTTGAAAATGGCACTGCTCAGGTTTATTGGGGAAGGTTACGCATTACTGAATATATTACAGGTTATGAAAAACGAGCTTCACGGGGTAATCAATTATTAAGCATCATTCCTCTTGATTTTCCGCCTAATGTCTTTGAAACCGAAGGTTTATGGATAAGTGTACCTGATGCAGTTCGTATAAAATTAGAAGATGAATACATACATTTTATGGGTTCAATACATGCTTTAGAGCATTGCGCAATTGGTTTATTGCCCTTGCTGGTTATGGCGGATCGTAATGATTTTGGTGGCATATCAACTCCCTTGCATGCTCAAATTGGTTTGCCAGCTGTATTTATTTATGATGCTTTGCCGGGTGGGGCCGGACTTTGTCAGCATGCTTATGAACAAGCAAATACACTTTTTCAAAATGCCCTAACAGCTATGAAAATTTGTTCTTGTGATGATGGATGTCCTTCTTGTGTACATTCTCCTAAGTGTGGTTCCGGAAATAGGCCTATTAGCAAGCTTGGAGCGAAAACTTTAATGGAATTGCTTTTTGGGTATAAGGAAAAAGTTATTTCCAATATAGAAATAACTCAAAACAATGTTATTGAGAAAGAGCCTAATATTCCAATTAGATATATGGTGTTTGATGTAGAAACACGAAGATCTGCGGCGGAAGTTGGCGGTTGGCATATGGCGGCAAACATGGGTGTAAGTATTGCTGTTGTTTATGATAGTCAATCACAAGCATTTATTCACTATACTCAAGATGAACTGGGAAATATGTTTGACCTTTTACAAGAAGCTCAATGTGTTATTGGTTTTAATATTATCCGCTTTGATTATTCTGTACTACAACCTTTTGCCGGATATGATTTGGCAAAACTACCTACATTAGACTTGCTTGAACGTGTTAAGCGAACCTTAAACTATCGTATTTCCTTAGATAATATTGCCACAGCATCCCTTAACACTCCCAAGAGTGCCAGTGGTTTACAGGCTTTACAATGGTGGAGGGAGGGAAAAGTGGAAGAAATAGCTCACTATTGTCAACAAGATGTGGATATAACTAAGCAAGTATATGAATTTGGATTAGAGCATAACTATATACTTTTTAAGAATAAAGCCGGAAAAAAAGTACGTTGTCCTGTTGATTTTAGGTCATAAAAAAAGATTATAGTGAAATAAGTAACTTAATCACTATAATCTTTATGATAATCTTTTTAGTAGATATAGGACTTATGGTACCATACCGACAGCTTTTGCACCTGCAACAGCAGCATCTGACAAACTGGTGGTTGCATTAGCTGCGCAAAACTTAGCAGTTTCTTCGGCAAACTTCATTACTTGAGCTTTGTCGTGATCATGAATTTCCAAAGCAGCAGCAACGCCACCATGAAGCCAAATAAGTAAGAGACCAAGGTCTTCCTGAGGCATTTTTAATAAATCCGCACATGTAGTTTTGTCAAGGTTAATAGAAGCAGCTTGGCTCTCTTGTGCAGGAACAAAAATAGCTGCGCCTAACATAAGACCCACTACTAACTACCTAAAATCTTTTTTAAATTCATATCATCCTCCATACGATGAATAAGATGGTGTATTTTACACGAAAATATTTATAAAAGCAAGAAATTTTTTGCATCAATAAATTTATTAACTATTTGAAATAAATTATAAAGTTTTCAAGTTAAAGATTAACATCTTATAAATAGATGAGTTGGGCTAGAATATAATTATATAATTTATAACAATGAAAGTCAAAAAAATACACTGCCCTGTGTAGGTTGCAAAAAATCGGAAGTGAAAAATTCCTATTTCACTACAATTTGTATACTTAATTTCTGCTTGCAGTATTGTGTTAAACTATTCAACCATACCAGCGGCAGTAGCAGCAGCTTCAGTAGCGGCTTCTACGCTGTCACCCGGTTTAGCTTGGCAATGAGCAGCAAAAGCTTCGCTGAATTTGGTAAGAGAAGCATCATCAAATGAGTCGTTCATTAATGCAATGGTTGCAGCACCATGGAACCAAAAAAGCATTGGGGTAACACTATCCGCAGGAAGTTTCAAGAAAGCTTCGCATTTAAAGTCAGATAACTTTACTGCTGCAGCTTGGCTTTCTTGTACCGGAACAAAAACAGCTGCGCCTAACATAAGACCAACTACTAAACTACCTAATATTTTCTTTACATTCATTTCATCCTCCATAATGACGAGTAAGGTAATGCACTTTACATGTAAGCATTCATAAAAGCAAGTAACTTTTTACATGGAAAAATAAATTTAAATATCTAAAATAATTTATAAAATTGTAAACAAAAAATTAATACCTTCAAGAACCCAGAATCTTGAAGGTATTAGATGCCGCATAGATTTTGATGATGCAAGCCATTTTAAAGTATAAAGGCTTGCATCATTTTTATATCTAGCCGCCGATAAGGTTCATAGCCATTCGAGGCATGGAGTTAGCTTGACCAAGCATAGCAACAGCAGACTGTGTAAGAATTTGGTTACGCACAAAGTTTGTCATTTCCATGGAAACATCCACATCGGAAATGCGTGATTCTGAGGCAGCCATATTCTCAGATTGAATAGTCAAATTATCTACAGTTGCTTCTAAGCGATTTTGTAAAGCACCGATGTGTGCTCTAATTTTATCTTTAGAAACAATAGCATCAGTAACAGCTACAAGAGCAACTTGTGCTTGTGACTGTGTAGATACAGTATGACCTGCATCTGCGTTACTACTATTACCAAGACCAAGGGCAGAAGCTGTGCTATTGCCTATGCGAATGTAGTAATAGTCTTCCGCAGAATCGTTTTCAGGTCCAAAGTGGATAAGAAGTTGTCCGGTAGATGTTAGCGGGCTTCCATCATGATCACCTGAAAGCGTTCCGTCAAGTAGTTTTACACCGTTAAAGTCTGTTGCGTTGGCAATACGAGTGATTTCCGAAGCAATTGCTTGATATTCAGATTCAATCATCAAACGTTGAGTTGAGTCATAAGTACCAGTTGCGGCTTGCTCGGCAAGTTCCTTCATGCGTATTAACTCTTGGTCAATAACGCCTAAAGCACCATCTGCTGTTTGCAAGAGCGAAATAGCATCGTTAGCGTTACGCACGCCCTGATTTAAAGCGGCAATATCTGCACGCATAAGCTCACGAATAGCAAGACCTGCTGCATCGTCGGCAGCACCGTTAATGCGTAAACCGGAAGATAGACGTGCGGTTGATGTGCTTAAGTTACCGTAGTGACTTGTTAAGGTATTAGCCGCATTTAATGCCATAGCATTGTGATTAATTGTAAGTCCCATAACATTCCTCCGTGAATGTTTGATAGCCTAGTGGAGCTTTATGCACGATTGCTTCCTTGCAATCTTCCACAGACAATGCCCAAGTGGGCTTTGAGTGTTCCATTTTTCTTTACTGTAGTAGGTAAATTTCTGGGCAAATTTACAAAGCGGAAACTATTTCCTAGCTATTTCTACTTCTATAATCTCTTGCAAAAATTATACCTGTAGTGTTTTTCTAGTGATTAGAAAATACTATAATTATAGTATGTTACGATAGGCAAAAGGAAATACCCCCAAGAACCCAGAATCTTGAGGGTATTTGATGCCGTGTAGGCTTTAATTGTGCAAGCCTGTATGCATACATAAAGGCCTGCACAATTATTTTATGGTTAGCCGCCGATAAGGTTCATAGCCATTCGGGGCATGGAGTTTGCTTGACCAAGCATAGCAACAGCAGATTGTGTAAGAATCTGGTTACGCACAAAGTTTGTCATTTCCATGGAAACATCCACATCGGAAATGCGTG
>CAYJDL010000079.1:0-9771 GCA_964368885.1 uncultured Desulfovibrionaceae bacterium
AAGGGCAAAGATTATTTCAGATTTAGCAAAGGAAGTATCAAACGTATATATAGATTGTGCATCCTGTACTATTTCAAGTTCAGCGTCTTGATGCTGAACAACTATGCCACTCCCTACTGCGCTCCCTGTTTGGCCATAGTCGGCAAAATTTATATGCACAGAAGTTAGTTCTGTTGACGCATTAGATTGAACGAAAATATATAAATCTGACGTTGGTAAGTAACTACCATCTGACCATACTTGCAAAGAATCTGCAAAATCTTCGGCAATATAATTTGTTTGAAATATGTAACTCCCTGAAGAAGATTGTTGCAAAGTGAATTCAATGACTTTTGTCTCATTAGCCATGCCTGTGAGAGTTAGGCCATCATCTGAGATTTTCCAAGATATGTCAAGCGATTCATTATCCTTAGAATATGCATACTTATAGTCTGTATTATCCCCATCCTTCCATTGCAATGGAATATCAGCTGCTCGTGTATTTGGCATAGTTTCAACATTAATTATACCGGCAGTAGCAATGGGCACAGGCGCAAACGTGGGATGGTAATGCACAGTCATATTAACTTCGCCTTCGCCGTCGTTAACGGATACATGACTATTATTACTTGCCCCTTGTGAAAATGAGTTTGGATTCACAATTGCTGGTTGGAGTGCTGTGTCAAATAAAGTCAAATTGAGCGGATTATTACTATAATGCACATTTTGTATTTGAATTCCAGATAAAGCAAAGTCAGCTAGTGAAACATCTACTGCTGTATAAAGTTGAGTACCAGTTCCTTCTGAAAAATGTGGCATAAAACTAGTACCGGTACTTAGAGGTGTGTTAGGTTGTTCATCTTGGTCACCAAGAATCTCGCCAATATATTGGAAGAAAGTTCCATTGGAGTCCTGCGTTGCGGCGTCTTCAGCGCTGGCGGCGTTCCTAGCGGCTTCGGCGGCGCTCCTAGCGGCTTCGACGGCGCCCCTAGCGGCCGTGGCGGCTTCCTCGGCTTTCTTGGCGGCGTCTTCAGCGCCAGCGGCCCTGGCTTTCCCGACGGCGACCTCGGCGGCCATGGCGGCTTCCTCGGCGGCCCTGGCGGCGTCCTCGGCGGCCCTGGCGGCGTCCTCGGCGGCCCTGGCGGCGTCCTCGGCGGCCCTGGCGATGCCCTCGGCGTTCCAGGCGGCTTCGGCGGCGGCCCTGGCGACCTCGGCGGCTTTCTCGGCGGCCTCGGCGGCTTTCTCGGCGGCTTTCTCGGCGGCCTCGGCGGCTAAGGGGTTGACATTACTCATAATTTGTATCTCCTTTTTTTGCGTTTTATTATGGACAGTTGGTAAACTTTACGCACGGTAAAAGTTATACAGTTTTGCATTATTATGAGCAAAACATTAGCTACGGCAAAAGTCCGTTGCACGCCTACTTTATTTTTCACGTACTACTATTTAAAATAATCCTTTTTTTGTATGTTGTCAATTTTTATGGGAGTGCATTTTTAGGTAAACACATTAAAATTTCTTGAAAGTTGTGTGTAAATGATACAAGAAAACTTTTAAATAAAAGTTTTTCGTTATAGGTAAAAGTTTTTCAGCAAAAAAACAGCATTTCCTTTATGTGTAAAGTGAAAACTTTCACCTTTAACGTATTTACATTAGATGCCAATGAAAACATTTCATACTTAAAGGGTTTTGCGCAATTAGAAAAGGGATGGATCTTATATAATAAAATTATGTGGCTATTGGCTTTATTCAACAAGTATATTCGTAGACGTGTAATGATTTATTGTTTAACTTGATTTTTAAAGACATGGACTGCCACGTCGAGTCGCACAAAATCATTGGCTTAACAAAAAGAGCGGTGCGACTCTCCTCGCAGTGACTTACGGTGATACGCAAAGTCATTGCGAGAAAAAACGCTTCAAAATCTTCATTAAAATTGGAGTGATTAGCGTTTTTTCGTGGCAATCCAAATTAGAATGTCGTGAGTTTTAGGGGGCAGGGGAAACTGCCCAAAGTACTGGAAATTAAGTAAAAGTTCCCCTGTCCCCCCTCAAATAATAATTAAATCAGGCTTTGCTTAGTCTATAGGCTTTTAATTTCAGTATACCAAGCGGCAGCTTGTTCCATAAGCTTATTGGTTCTGGCGACTAAGTTGTGCGGGTCTTTAAGATAGCCATCAAGTAAAAGACTGGAATCAAAAAGTGATTCAACCATTTCTTTAAAGAGCTGATCTTTGCTGTCATCTATATGAATACGCAACATACTGCGTAAAATTGGATGATCTCGGTTTACTTCCAGAACTTTTTGCGGCACGGTATCATCTTTTTGCATAACCTTCATCAACTTTTCCATGGATGAAGTTAAGCCACCATCAGGCGCAACAAGACAAGCTGGGCTGTCGGCTAAACGCTGAGAAATGCGAACTTCTTTGACTTTATCGCCCAAAATTTCTTGCATATCTTTTACGAGAGCGTCAAAGTTTTGAACGTCGTCTTGTTCTAAGGGGCTAGCCTTACTTTCGCTTTCTTGAGTATCTGCAAAATCTTTTAAGCCATCTTGACCAATTTGTTCAACAGCTTTTAGATCCCATTCCTTATACTTGCCAAGTCCTTCCATGACAAATTCGTCAATAGGTTCAGTAAGATATAATACCTCAAGACCTTTTTTGCGAAAGACTTCCAAATGCGGATTAAGGCGTGCTGCCTCACGGCTTGCACCTGATACATACCAAATGGTTTTTTGACCTTGCTTTGCTCTGCCCATGTAATCATCTAATGAAGTCAGACCATTACCATCATCATGAATACATGAATTAAAGCGCAATAAAGGACCTACTCTGTCCTTATGTACAAAATCATGATAACCTAATTTTAATACACGCCCATGTTTATGCCAGAAAGATGAATATTTTTCCTGTTCACCTTCAGCCATGCTTTCGAGATGCTTAAGTGCTTGTTTTATAATAGTTTGCTGTATTTTACGCAAAATTAGATTTTCTTGTAAATTCTCACGTGAAATATTTAAAGGTAGGTCTTCTGTATCGACAACACCTTTAAAAAAGCTTAAAAATTCAGGTAAAAGTTCTTTATTTTCACGCATAATTAATACGCGCCTTGCATAAAGGTCAAGTCCCCAATTTTCACGCCCTGAACCAAAAAGATCTATGCTTTGCTCCGGTATAAAGAGCAATGCGTTAAATTGTACCGGCGCATCAACAGAAAAATGCACATGGTCCATAGGTTCTTGATGGTCATATGTAAGAAATTTATAAAAATCAGTATATTGTTCCTTGGTAATAGAGAACTTTGGTTCACGCCAAAGAGCCGGCGTTGTGTTAATATGTTCAGAGTCTACCAAGATTGTAAAAGGAATAAAGGAAGAATGCTTACGAATAATAGAATCTAAACGATATTTTTCTAAAAATTCAGACGCATCTTCTTTTAAATGGGCAACAATTGTTGTTCCTCGTAAGGGCGCATTTTCTGTTTTTTCCACAGTAAAAGTGCCACTACCATCGCTTGACCATACATGCCCTTGAGCATCACCAAAAGCCGGTCTTGAGGCAACTTCTACCTTATCCGCTACCATAAATATGGAGTAAAAACCTACTCCAAAACGTCCAATAATATTAGATGCATCGGCGCCGGATTCCTTGGCTTCACCTGCTTCTTTAATATCTTTTAAAAACTGTTCGGAGCCGGATTTAGCAATGGTACCAAGGTTAGCAATTAATTCCTCTTCGGTCATGCCTATGCCAGTATCTTGTATTGTTAAAGTTTTGGCATCCTTATCAGCTTTAATAGAAATTTCTAGCAAAATGTCTGCATGTTGCGGATTTTGACCTTTATTTTGCTGAAAACGTAATTTATCCAGAGCATCAGAAGCATTGGAAATAAGTTCTCTCAAAAAAATTTCCCTATTGGTATAAAGGGAATGAGTAATAATGTTCAATACTTTTCGTACTTCTGCACGAAACTCATGCTCTTGCACTTGACTTGTCATAAATAATTTTCCTCCACTGACAAAGTAAATGAATATTGAGTATAAATAAAATGTTTTTAGAAAGCGTCAAGGGTTTGAACAAAAAAAGTGTAAAAAAAATTTTTACGCTATTTTTGATTATTAAAAAAATGGCACACGCTTTGCATAAAATTATCGAAAGCAAATATAAAAGGTAAAAATTGCTTCTTAACCGTCAGGATATTGTCAGAATATTGTCAGGAGAGCATCATGAGTACTATTATAAACGCTAATGGTTCAATACAAAATACACAATGGGACATTGTCAAATTTCCACAAAATGAAGGGGCTCTTTCTGAAACCCGTCCGGAGCAGAGCCCAGTTCAAAATTCTAACAATAAGGATAGTGTGCATATGCGAAGCAGTACAGCCCCTGTAAATGAAGCTACATTAATAGCTGATGAAGATGTTGATGCCGTTTTGGAGCAAACCATGCAATTGATAGTCAACAACCCTCATATGGCCTTGCGTGTGCATGAAGGTCTTAGCGCATCAAGAGTTGCTGCCTTACTTGCCTAATTGCCTATAATTATAGATGGTCTCGTCAACCATCGTAAAATGAAAATCGTCTGCTCGATTTTAAAAATGCTGATTAATAACTTTTTTGGGGAAAGCTTTTTTTGTAAAAATGACTTTCCCCAAAAATAAGCCTTTTAAAAACCAATTAATGATGAATTTTCTAAATCAAAATGGTTAATCAGCGTTTTTTTGTGGCAATACAAAAGCTTGGTCTTATAAATAATGTCAAGCTTTTGAATTGCTAAAATAAATCGAGCAGGGGATTTTTATTTCATATTCGCACTTTTTTTGCAACTAGGCAGTGTGCATTCAAGCTTTGCTTCCTCAATAGTTCTAGAGTTGGCACTGGTATTGCCAGCGTTCATGCTAGTAGTATTGCTTATGGGTAAATTTTCCTTATTTACACTGCTATTTTGCAATGAATTGTGACTTTTTGTTGAACTACAACTGCAAATTGCAAATGAAGCAATTATAATGCTAATGTACAATATTTTTTTCATAAAAATCCCTATTTTTTGACTCATTTTTATTATCCGTTTTCAGCTCACTGTCTTTAGCCTAGATTGCGTTGGGCATAAGCTTTAACAAAAGCGATTGCGCTGTCCACATCTTCCACTTCACCTGAAACCTGTGCTTGCAATAAAGCTTCTCGTAAAACTCCAATCATCGGACCGGGCTTTAGGGCAGTACACTGCATAATTTCATTACCGTTTAAAAGCGGTTCAAGCATTTGTTCCGGAGTTTCGGCACGTTCTAAATATTTTAAATTATGATTAAAATATGTATAACTTCGCCCTCTGGCTTTTATATCTGCTCTGCTCATTTCAATAAGTCTTGGATATTCGTCTATGGCCTTAAAGCGTCTTATGCCTCTATCGGTGAGCATAAAGTGAAAACGAATGTGGTAACGAACTAAATGGCATATAAGATCAATATCTTCCGCAATAAAATGAAGGCGACGCAATATTTTTCTGGTTATCTTTGCTCCAAGGCGATGATGTTGGTAAAAAGTCCACTCACCATTATAATATTGAGCTGCATATAAACGACCAACATCGTGGAAAAACATGGCTAATGTTCCAAACCAATCATGATGGAAGGCTTCTTCAGGATAATGCTTCATGCATTTTATAGTATGTTCAAACACTGTTTCTTCTTCACCATCATCATTTTTAATATGCTTAATGCAAGATAAAGAGGCAACTTCAGGAACAACGCCATGCAAAATTTGGGCATCATACATAAGTTGAACAAATCGCCACATTGCTTTGGCAGAAACTTTGCGCCATTCTTCCATAATCTGTATGGTTGGAACATAATCCAAAATACGAGAATTTGCACGCACAATGGCAACCCAAGTATTGGGAGTAATTGGTAAATCATAATTAGCCGCAAGGCGTAATGCTCTAATACCAAGTAAATAATTTCGCTGCAATATTTCATCGGGAAGACCGGCTAATGCAATAAAACCTTTATCTAAATCTTCAAAGCCGGCAAGGGCATGTTCTTCTTCAGTGTTTTGAAAGCGAGAAATGTGTGATTCTACTCTTTTGGCAAAATTTACATCCTTAACCATGCGGGGTGCAATTTGCACTAAAGAAACTTCAGGATGTGTAGCATCAGCTATTTCCATGGGGTAAAAATGGTATGTACGACCATCTTCCTTTAAAAGTCCAATATAGTTAGCATATGTATTAGTTTGAAGTTGGGGGAAAATTTTTTGTAAGGTAGCAAAATCCGGTTCGCAAGCTATGTCAATGTGAATTTCATCTGCTGAAGCAGCAAGTTTTGCTTGTAAGGGCATGTTAATAACATGGGCATCGTAACCATTGCGCAAAATTGTCTTGCAGATATTTTTTGCATCATGGAAGGCTTGTTGCATAGAGTTCTCCTCGTGCTAAAACTATTTCTTTGTTAGTCTAGTTTTTTTTGGGAAAAGTCAAGGCAAAAGCAAGCACATAAGCTTAATATTTATTTTGTCAAATTTTGTTTACAATTTTAATAGTGACATTTTACAATTTCTAACATATTATGCCCAGCTGAAAACAAAAATTTTTCTGTAGAAAATTTTTCCTCAAAAATTAATCAATGTTTCTTAAAGTGAATAATATGAACGATACAAAACTACTTAATCTCATTACCAAAGCACGCAGCAATATTTATCAACTAAGTGCGGCTACACCCTTAGAATATCACCCCTTGGAAGGGGGCGGTACTCTTATGCTTAAACGTGAAGATTTATCGCCTGTGCATTCTTATAAATGGCGTGGAGCTTATAATTTTATGGCGTCTCAATTGCCTTCTACCTTAGCCAAGGGTGTTGTAACTGCTTCAGCAGGAAATCATGCCCAAGGTGTTGCCTTATCGGCAGCACGTCTTGGAGTTAAGGCAAGAATTACCATGCCAACAACGGTAGCACGCATGAAAGCTCATGAAGTTCGTAGGCTTGGTGGAGATGCTGTCGATATTGTCATTACCGGAGATACTTTTGACGATGCCAGACGAGCAGCCGGAACAGCGGCTCTTGAACTTGGTATGCTCTATGTTCCGCCCTATGATCATCCTTTAGTGGTGGCAGGTCAAGGAACCATTGGCGATGAATTGCTTATGGGGTCAATTTGGCCTGATGTAGTTTTTTTGCAAATTGGCGGAGGTGGTTTTGCAGCCGGGGTGGCGGCTTTTCTTAAGGCAAATGTACCGGATATTACCATTATTGGTGTTGAAGGCGAAGGTCAAGCCAGTATGCAAGCGTCTGTAAATGCAGGGCATTTGATTACATTGCCTCAAGTGGATGTTTTTTGTGATGGTACTGCCGTAAAGCGAGTTGGCGGTTATACATATGAAGTTTGTCGTCGCTTTATTGATAAGTATGTTACCGTTTCCAATGATGATGTTTGCGCCGGAATTCAAAAAATTTGGGAGCTTGCCAGAACCATTGCTGAGCCATCGGGTGCTCTTGGGGTTGCGGCCTATCTTAAAATGCAAGATGAGTTTGTGGGAAAAAATGTGGCTTGCGTTGTGTCCGGTGCAAATATGGATTTCACTCGTCTTACATGGATTGCCGGAAGGGCAAGTATTGGTGCAACCCTTAAGCGTTGCTATGAAATAGATGTTCCGGAAAGAGCCGGTTCTATGCTTCAACTTTTAAATGATATTAGTGAATTACAGCTAAATATTGAAGATTTTCTTTATGGAAAATATGAAGCAGAAAATGCCCATCCCATACTTGGTTGCAAAGGCACTCCACAAATGCTTGATGCGCTTGAAACTTTGCTTAAAGAAAAAAAATATACCTTTACCAATGTTACCAATCGAGAAGATGTTGCATTTAAAATAATAAATTATAACACTAATTTATGGAATAATCCTCTTACTGCTCTGATTCAATTTCCTGAAAGACCGGGAGCATTGTTAGAATTTATGGCTGACGTTTCAAAGCTTAGCAATATATGTTATTTTAATTATAGTAATAGTGGTGAAATGGTCGGTAGGGCGCTTATGGGTTTTGAATTTGATACCTTGGACGAACGTAAAGCCTTTTTTGAGTATATGTTGGAAAAAGGACCGCCTATGCAAGAGGTTGATATGGCGAGCTTTGCCAGAAGATAAGGAAAATCTAATTAAAGTTTTTTGGAAAAGGGGTTTGGGGAAAGAACTTTTGTTCACAAAAGGTTTTCCCCAAAAATATAAATCAGCGTTTCTCCAAGTATTAAGAGATTGTTATGGCAACACGTTCCATATTATTAGTTGAAGATGAACTTTCCATGCGTTTAGGTATGCAACATACTTTACAAAAAGCCGATTATAAAGTTCAAGCGGCAAGCAGTGCCGAGGAGGCTCTAACCTTACTGACTGAATTTAATTATGATTTGGTGATAAGTGATGTGCGTATGTCTGGTATGAGCGGACTTGAATTGTTAAAGCATATTCGTGAGTATATACCGGAGCTAGGAGTTGTTATCATCACCGCCTTTGCCGAAGTTGAACTTGCTGTACAGGCTATTAAAGACGGAGCTTTTGACTTTTTAAGTAAACCATTTCAAAGTGATGGATTACTTATTGTGGTGGAAAGATACTTTAAATATTTGGACTTAAAAAATGAAAACACTCGCCTTAAATATGAACAAGGTAAAGAGTTTATCGGCAAAAGTCCTGCTATGTTAAAGGTTTTCGACCGCATTCGATCCCTTGCCGATGCTTGCGTACCGGTTTTAATTCGTGGGCCTAGCGGCGGTGGCAAGGAGCTTGTTGCTTCTGCATTGCATAATTTAAGCTCCAGAGCTTCAAAGCCATTTATTAAGATTAATTGCGCCGCATTACCTGAACATTTATTAGAATCTGAACTTTTTGGTCATGAAAAAGGTGCTTTTACCGGTGCTCAAAACGCCCGTAAGGGTAAATTTGATGCTGCTAACGGTGGAACAATATTCTTTGACGAACTTGGTGAAATGCCCTTAGCAATTCAAGCTAAGTTATTGCGGGTATTGGAAGATCAAGAAATTACGCCCATTGGCAGTAATACTTCACATAAGGTTGAAGTGCGCATGGTCTTTGCTACAGCTAAGGATTTAGAAGAAGCCATGGAGCAAAAAACCTTTAGAGATGATTTGTATTATCGCATTAATATTGTGCCCATACAATTACCGCCTTTATGCGTTCGTGGCGAAGACATACCCCTGCTTATAGCCTATTTTATGGAAAAATTTTGTAATACCCATAATCGCACACTGCAACTTTCCGAAGAGGCAAAGCAAGCCTTGTACACTTATGCTTACCCCGGTAATGTGCGTGAACTGAGAAATAGTATAGAAAGAGCTGTACTGTTAGCTTCTGAAGATATTATTAGAGTGGCAGAATTGCCTGAACGTATTCGTGAGCACGCTAAATCATTACAGGAAAAGCCTGCTAAGCAAATAGAAAATCCGGTTGAGACTTTAACACTATCTGAAACCAGGGCTCAAGTTGAAACGGAAAGAATTTTAGCAGCGTTAAAGCATACTGGCGGAAAAAAAATGCTTGCTGCTGAACATTTAGGTATCACTCGGAAACAATTATGGCTTAAGATGAAAGAGCTTAATATTCAAGTTTAAGGAAGTTTTTTTATTCTTCTTTTACGGCTATTGCCTTTAGTCAGCTTATATTCTTAGGTGTATAATTATTCATTGTTTAATGCAACTTTTAAAGGCATGGACGCATTATCTTTTTTTTAAATTAGATAGTTGTGCGGCACTTCCTCGCAGTGACTTACGGTGACAC